>JACCSN010000691.1 GCA_013812985.1 Hyphomicrobiales bacterium
TTGCCGCCGCCCCGATCCGGCACGACCACCTGGGCATTGGGCTCTTGGGCAACGGAAGTTGCTGACGAAGCGCAAAGAAGGACAGCGGCAAGCGCTGCTTTCGCATCGCCTCTTGAGATCGCGAACATGAAATGCTCCTGGAAAGTGCGGGATCAGCCCCGCCGCATCTGTGGCGGCGCTGATAGGACCCGCGCTTTTCAGCCGTGTTTCGTCCGGCTCAGGAAAGCGTTTCGCAAGCGGACTTCGTCCGCCGCTCGACTGCTACTTCGCCCTTAGCCGATCGAAAAGCACCGCGATGATGATGAACGTCCCCACGAACGCGCCCTGCCAGAATGTCGAGATGCCGAGCAGGATGAGCGAGTTGCGGATGACCTCGATCAGCGCGGCGCCGACCACCGCGCCGAAGGCGGTGCCGGAGCCGCCCATCAGGTTGGCCCCGCCGATGACGGTGGCCGCCACGACGCTGAGCTCCATGCCCTGGCCGAGGTTGGTCGTCACGCCGCCGAGCCAGCCGGTCATCATCACGCCGGCGATCCCGGCGCACAGCGCCGAGAACAGGTAGACGCTGATCTTGACGCGCTGCACCGGCACGCCGGTGAGGATCGCGGCGTGCTCGTTGCCGCCGATGGCGAAGATGTGCCGGCCCCACTTGGTCCACTTGAAGGCGAATCCCGTGGCGAGCGCCAGCAGCGCCAGGACGATGACGGGATTGGGGATGCCGAGCGTGCTGCCGCCGCCGAGCTGCAGGAGGACGGCCTGGTCGGGGCCGAACTCGTAGACCATCTTGTTGTTGGAGCCGACCATGGCGACCGAGCGGGCGACCGAGAGCATGCCGAGCGTGACGACAAAGGGCGGCATCCCGACATAAGCGATCAGCACGCCGTTGACGAAACCGGCGGCGAGCGCGGCAAGAAGCGCGGCGGGGATGGCGATCCAGATCGAATAACCCTCGCTCATCAGCATGCCGAGCACAATGGCGGAGAGGCAGAGCGTGGAGCCGACCGAAAGGTCGATGCCGCCGGTGGCGATCACCGCCGTCATGCCGACCGCCACCATCGCCACGAAGGCGAAGTTGCGCGTGACGTTGAAGATGTTGCGCTCGGTGGCGAAGGTGTCGGTGACGAGGCTCAGGACGACGCAGGCGATCACAGCGGCGGGGAACACCCAGAAGGTCTGGCGCGAGAATATCCAGTTCAGCGGCCCGTGCGTCTGACGGTTGATCGTGTCCTCAAGCGACATCGTCATCGCGTCAACCTTTCCTCTTCCGTCGCGCTCTGGGAGCGCGCCCCGAACCTTCCGAGCACCGTCCCGCAGCCCTCATCCTGAAGCTTGTGAATTTTCCCGGTCGGCAGCTTCGCCGAAGCGGGTAGACCTCCTTCAAGAAATCGCGACGCGCTCCTCTCCCCCTTGTGGGGAGAGGCTGGGTGAGGGGTGATGCCCGGACGCCGCAGACGTGCAGCCTGATCCGCCGACGCGGCGTTCGGGATCACCCCGCCCCTAACCCCTCCCCACAAGGGGGAGGGGGACCGCGCGGCGCTTGGCCTTGGAGAGCCCGCATGGCGGTCTCGAAGGATAAGGGGGCTCGATCCGGATCGGGCTCTCACGCTCAGGCTTCCTGGATGGCGCCGGTAATGAGGCCGGTGACCTCCTCGGGCGAGGAATCGGCGATGGCCTTGTCGGCAACCTTGCGGCCGCGCCGGAGCACCGCGATGCGGTCGGCGACGGCGAAGACGTCCGGCATGCGGTGGCTGATGAGGATCACGGCGATGCCGTGGTCGCGGAGCCGCCGGATAAGGTTCAGGACCTCCGCCACCTGGCGGACGCTGATGGCCGCCGTCGGCTCGTCCATGAGCACGATCTTCGGATCCGACAGCCGCGTCCGGGCGATGGCGACGGCTTGCCGCTGCCCGCCCGACATCTGGCGGACGAGATCGCGCGGCCGGGTCTCGGACTTCAGCTCGGTGAACAGCTCGCCGGCGCGCCGGTACATCGTCGCGTAGTCGAGGATGCGGAACGGGCCCACCCCCTTGGCCACCTCGCGGCCGAGGAAGACGTTGGCGGCGGCCGTCAGATTGTCGCAAAGCGCCAGGTCCTGATAGACGATCTCCACCCCGTGCTGCCGCGCCTCGATGGGGCGGTGAAAATGCACCTCGCCGCCGTTGATGCGGATGGCGCCCTGTGACGGGCTGAAATTGCCGGCGATGATCTTGACCAGCGTCGACTTGCCGGCGCCGTTGTCGCCCATGAGGCCGACGACCTGGGCAGGCTCAAGGCTGAGGGAAACGTCGTTCAGGGCCTGGATCGCACCGAAATTCTTCGAGATCGAAGCCAATTCCAGTACCGCCACCGGGCGCCCTCCCCTCGTCCGGCTCCCGCCTCAGGCGGCCGCTTCCGTATTATTTATGGAAGGGTGCCTCAATCGTTTCGGCAACGCAAGGCGGGTCGCGTGGCGATCGTTCGGGGTGGAGCAGGACGCGTTGACTAATCATACTTATTCCGATTACCTAAACCGGCCTGATTGGGACTCTCATCGGCGCTGCGCCGCTGGATGTCCCGCATTCCGGCAG
>JACCSN010000854.1 GCA_013812985.1 Hyphomicrobiales bacterium
GCGCCGCCATTACCTGGCTGACGCCCGGCACCGCGCGCACGGCGTCCTCGGCGAGCTTGCGCACCGGCTCCAGCTCGCGCGCTCTTTCTGCCGGCACGGTGATGGAAAAGATCACCTTGCCGTCGGAGACGATGATGTCGGAGACCATCCCCAGGCTGACGAGGTCGCCGTCCAGGCCCGGCGCGGTAACCCGCTTCAGCGCTTCATAAACCTGCTCCTTGGTCGCCGCCATTCCAGCACTCGCCATCCCGCCGCCCGCATGCCGCGATTTGTGGTGACATATCGGCTTGCCTGCGCAAGATCAAAGTGCGGCGCTTGCGCCCTCATGCCGCGCGCCCCGGTCGGCAAGGCCAGATCGATTGGATTGCTTGATGAACATCCAAGACTACCTCATCGCCCCCGACCCCGACGATTCGCGCCTGTCCAGCACGGTCAGCGGCGTCGACCAGACCGGCGCGGCCGTGGAGGCGCGTGTCGTCACCGAGCGCCCGCTCACGCTCTACCTCAATGCGCAGGAGATCGTCACCATGATGACGATCGGGGACCACCCGGACCTCCTGGCGGTCGGCTATCTGCGCAACCAGAACATGCTGCGCGCCGACGACCGGGTGACGGACGTCGACTACGACGACGAGCTCGGCGTGGTCGTGGTCCGCACCGAACGCGCCACCGATTACGAATCAAAGCTCCGGAAGAAGGTGCGCACCTCCGGCTGCGCGCAAGGGACCGTGTTCGGCGACATGATGGCGGGTTTTGACGAGATCGCGCTGGCCTCCGAGGCCGTGCTGCGCACCAGCTGGCTCTATGCGCTCACCAAGCGGATCAACACGACGCCGTCGCTCTACCTCGCCGCCGGCGCCATCCACGGCTGCGTGCTCTGCCAGGCCGACCTGCCGCTCGTCTACATGGAGGATGTCGGCCGCCATAACGCCGTCGACAAGATCGCCGGCTGGATGTGGCTGAACGGCGTCGCGCCGCAGGACAAGATTTTCTACACGACCGGCCGGCTCACTTCCGAGATGGTGATCAAGACGGTGATGATGGAGATCCCGGTGCTGGTCTCCCGCTCCGGCTTCACCGCCTGGGGCGTCGAGCTGGCGCGGCAGGCCGGCCTGACGCTGATCGGCCGCGCCCGCGGCAGGCGCTTCGTGGCGCTGTCGGGCGCCGAGCGCATCGTCTTCGACGCCGATCCGGGTGCGGCGGAGGAGGAGGCGTCGCGCCATGGGCGCAAGGGCGGGCGAGAGAGCATGGACGAGGCGGCGGAGTGAGCTCGGATCGGCTGGAGCGGATGCGCCGCAAGCCGAAGGGCGACTGGCGCATCTCGGTTGTGCAGGCAGTCTGTCGCGAGTTCGGGGTCGTCTGCATTGCGGCGAAAGGTGGCGGATCGCATTACAATGTGGGTCATCGGTCGCAACGTGACATCGTGACAATCCCGAGCAGGCGACCTATCAAGCCCGTATACATACGTCAGCTCGTCGGCTTCATAGATGCTGTAAAGGTTGCAAACCGCGATGATGAAGCTTGATTACCCGGTGCTCATTGAACCGCTCAGCGAAGACGATGGTGGGGGCTTTCTGGCGACCGTGCCTGACCTGCCAGGTTGCATGTCCGACGGGGAGACGCCTGAGGAAGCGTTGATCAACGTCCGCGACGCGATCATGTGCTGGATGGAGGCCGCGGAAGAGCTCGGCCGCGAAATACCTCCACCTTCGCTGCACCGGCAAGCGGCGGAGTAGCGGCAAAGTCCGGAATGCCAACGCGCGCCCGCCCGCCCCCCGCCGGCATCATCCTCGCCGGCGGCCTCGGCCGGCGCATGGGCGGCGGCGACAAGCCGCTTGTGGCGATCGGCGGCAGGCCAATGCTGGCCCGCGTCGTCGACCGCCTCTCCCCGCAGGTGACCCGGCTGGCGATCAACGCCAATGGCGACCCGGCCCGCTTCGCCGGTTTCGGCTTGCCGGTGGTGGCCGATACGATCGCGGGTTATGCGGGCCCACTCGCCGGCATCCTGGCCGGCATGCGTTGGGCTGAGATGGCCGCGCCGGACGCGACGTTCGTGGCGAGCGTGGCGGCGGATACGCCGTTCTTCCCGACGGATCTCGTTGCCCGACTTGTCGAGGCGACCGCCGGCGACGATTTCACGATCGCGCTTGCCCAATCCCCGGCCGGCGCGCATCCCGTCTTCGGGCTCTGGCCGGTCGCGCTGGCCGGCGACCTGGAGGAATTCCTGGCGAGCGGCGAGAGCGGCAAGATCCTGCGCTTCACTGACCGCCATCCGCGCGTCGACGTGCGGTTCGATGACGTCCGGCTTTCAGGCGGCGAGGCGATCGATCCCTTCTTCAACGTGAATACGCCGGAGGACGCCCGCCGCGCCGAGGCGATCGCGACGGCGTTCGACGCGCCGGCACAATGACGAGCCCGGTGTTCGGCGTCACCGGCTGGAAGAATTCCGGCAAGACCACCCTCCTCACCCGGCTGGTGCAGGAGTTTACGCGCAACGGCCTGCGCGTCTCCACGGTCAAGCACGCGCATCATGATTTCGACATCGACAAGCCGGAAACCGATTCCTTCCGTCATCGGAAAGCCGGCGCAGGTGAGGTGATGATCGTCTCGGGCAACCGATGGGCGCTGATGCACGAGCTTCGCGGCGATTCGGAGCCGCCGCTCGAGGCTGTGCTGGAGCGACTCTCGCCGTGCGACCTCATCCTGGTGGAAGGCTATAAGCGCGAGGGTCACCCGAAGATCGAGGCCCGCCGGCAAGGTTCGGGCCGCAGCGAGCCGCTTGCCCCCGGCGACCCGTCGATCCTTGCCGTCGCGGCCGATCACCCGACCCATCCCGACGGCCGGCCGGTCTTCGACCTCGACGATATCTCAACCATAGCCGGCTTTATCGCCGCGCAGTTCTCCCTGAAAATGCGGCAATGAAAACGGACGAGCGCCGCCTCATCGACGACTGCTTCCTCACCGACAAGGAACGGCTGCGCCACGACGAGGCGCTGGCGATTCTGCGGGAGCGGCTCGGCCGCGTCGTTGAGGCGGAGACCGTCCAGCTCGCCGAGGCGCTGAACCGCATCCTCGCCGAGACGGTGACAAGCCCGCGCAACGTGCCTGGCGCCGACAACGCCGCGGTCGACGGTTTTGCTTACGCCCACGCCGATTATGCGGCGTCAGGCGGCTTCTTCCCC
>JACCSN010000861.1 GCA_013812985.1 Hyphomicrobiales bacterium
CTCGGCTACGAGCAGGCGCTGACCCGCGTCGATTCCACCAGCGGCGACTGGTATGCGACCTCCGGCCACATGATCTGGATCGGCGACCGCACGCGCCAGCCCGACCACGCGCATGTGGAGTTCTGCCGGGGGGTCAAGAACCCGCTCGGCGTCAAGTGCGGGCCGTCGCTCGACCCGGACGTGCTGATCCGGCTTATCGACATGCTCAACCGGAAGGACGAAGCTGGGCGGCTGACGCTGATCTGCCGTTTTGGCGCGGGCAAGGCCGGCGAGCATCTGCCGAAGCTGATCCGCGCGGTCGAGCGGGAAGGCCGGACGGTCGTGTGGTCGTGCGACCCGATGCACGGCAACACGATCAAGGCGGGCACCGGCTACAAGACGCGGCCGTTCGACCTCATCCTGCGCGAGGTGCAGGAGTTCTTCGCCGTGCACCAGGCGGAAGGGACGCATGCCGGCGGCATCCACGTCGAGATGACCGGCAACAACGTCACCGAATGCACCGGCGGGGCGCGGGCGGTTTCGGAGGACGAGCTTTCGAGCCGTTACCACACGCATTGCGACCCGCGGCTCAACGCCGACCAGGCGCTGGAGCTGGCGTTCCTGGTGGCGGAGTTGTTGAAGCGGGAGCGCGGCGGGCGGGAGGTGAGGGTCGCGGCGCGGGGTTGAACAGTTAGGCGGCATTATGGAAGCGAACAAAGCCCAACTCACCGGCCGCTGCAATTGCGGGGCGGTGAGCTTCGTCGCGAAAGGCCCGTTCCGGCCGGCCAAGGCCTGTCATTGCAAGACCTGCCGGCGGCAATCCGGGCATTTTCTCGCGGCGACGCAGATCGACGAGGCCGATCTCGCCGTTTCCGGCGCGGAAACGCTGACCTGGTATGGGGCGAGCGAGAAAGCGGTCCGTGGCTTCTGCCGGACCTGCGGCGCGCATCTCTTCTGGCGGACGCACCGCTCGGAGCGCGTCTCCATCCTGATGGGCTGCCTCGACGAGCCGACGGGCATCCGGCTCTTCGACCATATCTTCGTGGACGAAAAGGGCGACTATTACGATATTGTCGATACCCTTCCGCAATCGTTGCGGAGCTGAGGCATTGGCGCGAAACTTGGCTCACCCCAGCTGCCGTTCGGCTTGCGTGAGTGTCGTCAGCGCCTGGAAGGATGCTCGTGATGAGAAGCGAACCCAGGGCTACGGCGGAGTCGGTTCGGAACGCTGTTCGCGGCAACGCTGAGCGGCAGCATGCGCTGCCCGGACGCGGCGGCCTCGTCCGCATCGCCAAATCGGCGCTGAACTCGTTTCGCGGCCTGCGCGAGGGTTTGCAAACCGAGGCCGCGGTAAAGCAGGAGGTGGCGATCGCCGTCGTCGCGCTGCCGCTGTCCTTCGTGGTCGCGACGACGGTCTGGATCTGGCTCGCGCTGGCCGCCAGTGTGCTCCTGGTGCTCACCGTGGAATTCATGAACACGGCGGTGGAGCGGCTCTGCAACCACGTCACGCCGGAGCGGCACGAGGCGATCCGCGTCACCAAAGATCTTGCCTCCACGGCGGTGTTCTTCGCGCTCATGCTCGCCGGGCTGGTCTGGGGGGTGGCGCTGCTGACGCGGTTTGGACTGATTGGTTAATGGGCTCAAGGGGCGCATACGGGTCGGTGCAACACCGTCCTTAACACAAAGCCATTAGAAATGACGCCGAGTTCATCGGCTTCCAAGAAAAACGCGACCTCCGACTACCGCCGAAGGTCGCGCCTGATCACGCAATACTCGATTCAGCCAGACCCTGCACTCATGTTAGCCTGGAGGCTGGCATGAGATGCGCGGATTTAGTTATCCCGCGACTGATCGTTGCGCTGGATCAGACGAGCGCGGCTGCGGGATTCGTTCCGCTGCTTGGCGCGCGCATCGCCGCGCCGCTGTGATTTCGCTCTGTTCTCGTTTTCGACAGCAAATGCATCGCTGTCCACCGTGCCATCGTTGCTCTGGGTGGTGCGACGACGGTCCGTGCTGTTGGTTTGAGTCGCCGAGGCAGTGCTGGACGCTTCGTTGGTCTGATTTGCCGTGGCGCTTCCGCCCCTGCCGCCGTCCCGGCCCGAACTCGCGGAGTTCGTGTTAGCCGACGAGTCTGCGGTGCTGCTCACGCTGCCAGTGTTGCTTTGGCCGGCGCTGTCATCGTAATTGCTCACCCCCGCCCTGTCACGAGGTGAGCGGCAAGGGTTGTCCGGCGAGTGTGATGCGGATGGCGTCGAGGGCGCCGCAGGCGCGGCGTCTGGCGGTCTCGATGACGGAGCGGATATCGG
>JACCSN010000934.1 GCA_013812985.1 Hyphomicrobiales bacterium
GAGCGACCGATGGCCCCGGCATCTCGTGCGCCCGTCGATCTCGCCGTGCCATCCGAAGCGGCGGTGATGGCCGCCCGCGAGGCCGCCCAGCACGCCGAAACGCTCGACCAGCTGCGCGACACGCTTGCCGGCTTCTCCGGATGCAACCTCCGCCTGACCGCGACCAACCTCGTCTTCGCGGACGGCAACCCCGAAGCCCGGATCATGTTCGTCGGCGAGGCGCCGGGGCTGGAAGAGGATCTGGAGGGTCGCCCCTTCGTCGGCCGCTCGGGAAAGCTCCTGGACCTCATGCTGGCTGCGATCGGCCTCGACCGCACGGGCGCCTATATCGCCAACGTCATTCCCTGGCGCCCGCCGGGCAACCGCACGCCGACCCCGCAGGAGACGGAAATCTGCCGCCCCTTCATCGAGCGGCAGATCGCGCTCTGCGACCCGGATCTCCTTGTCCTCCTCGGCGGCGCCTCGGCCAAGCAGCTCCTTGGCGCCGGCGATGGCATCCTCAAGCTGCGGGGCAAATGGCGGCCCTACCAGACCAGCCACCGCGAGATCCGCGCCTTGGCGACGCTCCATCCCGCCTACCTCTTGCGTCAGCCTTTGCAGAAGCGGCTCGCCTGGCGGGATTTCCTGGCGATCAAGGCGGCGCTCCCGATTGCTATCAGCTCAATATGATCAGCAAGGTTACTCTCCGTTTCGTGCGGGCGATCGTTCAACTCGCCGTCGCCGTGCTCATGGCCCTCCCAGCCCGCGCGGAACCGATGGCCGGGGCGGCATCGAGGCTTGAGGCGCGGCTCGTCCCCGGCATCGGCGCGGTGGGCGGGCTGCTTCACCCCGTCAACATCATGGACGGCGCCGACGAGCGCGGCTCGCTCTTGGCGCTCGGACCTGCGCTCGGCCTTTCGCCGGACGAGATCGCCCGCATCCGCGCTGTCTCGGGCTATGTCGGCTGCTTCCTGCCCTCCCCCTCGGTCGGCTCGGGCGCGCTGTTCCTCGACAATCGGCAGATCATCACCGCCGGCCACATCCTCTTCGACCCCTCCGGAACGCCGCGTTCCAAATGCTTCTTCAGGAACCAGGCCGCGGAGCCGGTGATGGTCGACCTGTTGACCGACCCCGCCAATACGCGTTTTGGCGGACATCCGCCAAAAGCCGGGTCCAACAGCGACTTCGCCATCGTGCGGCTCGTGGAGCCGGTCGCCGGCGCCGAGCCGTTCCCGGTCGAGCCCACGGTTCCGGTGGCGGCGGGAGACGCGCTGATCGTGGTGACCGCGCATCCGGCCGGGATGGCGGCCGAAATGGACAAGAGCGCCCCGGTCGTCCAGGGCTGCCGCGTCAGGCGGGCGCCGATCTCGTCGTCGGCGACCTCCTTCTTCCGCACCGACTGCGATGCCACCGGTTCCTCCTCGGGCGGCATGCATCTCGCTCGCGTCAATGGCCGGCTGGCGTTCCGCGGCGTCACCATCACGGCCGGCCCGTGGCAAGACCCGAAGTTCCATGGTGCGCCCTACGACGAAGCGGCCGGCAGCGCCACCACCGCGCTCGGCACGGACGCCGCCGTTCTGGACGCCGGCCGGAGCCTTGCCGCGGACAGATTCTGAAGCAAGGCTTTCCCGCCCGGGACACAGGAGACGCCAATGTGCCGCAATATCCGCACGCTGTTCAATTTCGATCCGCCCGCGACGGAGGAGGAGATCCGCGCCGCCGCCGTGCAATTCGTGCGCAAGCTGAGCGGCTATGCCCACCCCTCGAAGGCCAATGAGGTCGCTTTCGATCGGGCGATCGACGAGGTCTCGGCAGCCGCGCACCGGCTGCTCGCATCGCTGGAGACGGCGAGCCCGCCACGCGACCGGGACGAGGAGGCGCAAAAAGCCCGGGCGCGCGCGGCGGAACGGTTCGCCTGAGGAACAAGCCCGGCACGCTGATCGCCACTCGAAGGCCTTGGCCTCGGCTCAGCCCGACGCCATTCCTGTACTCCCCGCACTGCGAACAACAGGATGCGTGCGCGGGTCACTCTCCCTGCGCGGCGGCGTCCGTCATTTTGTCGAGCGCGCCGGCCATCTTGCTGAAGAGCTCGTCCTGGCCCTCGATGCCCCAGCGCTTCCTCAAATTCTCGGGGCTGGCATAGGCAATCCTCGTCGCGCCGTCTTCCTCCCAGATCAGGACCTTCATCGGCAGGTCGAGCCCCGCGAGGCGGTTCTCCCGCATGATCGGCGTGCCGAGCATCGGATTGCCGAAGATCATGAGGATCGTCGGCGCCAGTTGCATGTCCGCCCCCTCCGCATTCGCGGCGTGGTCGACCCGGGCCACGACCGCCGCGCCGCTCTCCTCGATCACGGCCTGCAACCGAACCGCCGTTGCCGCGACCGAGTATCGGCTTTCCTTGACGACCGGATCCTCCTGAGCGAAGGCCGGGCCGCCGAGCAGGAGGGCGGCAAGCAGGGCGAAGACGAAGCGGAGCATGATTTGTTTCCTTCCATCGGTGCGGAACGTATCCCGGATGATCCAAAGTCAAAGTCGGCCGGCTTGGCCGGATGGCTAGGCCGTCGGCAAGCCGATGGCCCGGTGAGGCTTCACCGGGTGTGGATCGGGCTGTGCGGACGGAAGGCGTGGAAGGCGAATGCAAAGGTCACGTCGTGAGGCACGTCGACGAGACGATCCCCTTCTTTGCGTTGGACGATGACGTTGCCAACGTCGCGTCCCGATGCGACCGTCCGCGCATCGAGAGCGGAGCTCTGCCCGGCCGCCCAGCGCAAGACGAGGTCGCCAGCTCTGATTTCGCCCCGTTCGCGCAAGAGGGCGAGCGACCAGGCTTCGTGCCGCTCCGGAGCGGCCTCGATCGCGACGACGCGCGCCATGGGCTCGATACCGGACGGCATTTCGCCCGTGTAGAGGAAGGGCGTCGCCCCTTCCGCATCGTAGCCGAGATAGGGATTGGCGCCGTAATCGCGTAGGGCAGGATCGCTCGGCACGAGCACCCGGCCTTGCGGAAAGCGCTCGCGAAAGCGCGCGAAGGATTCAAGGCGGGATGGGATGAGCTTCAGCTCGCTGCCGGTCATGGCGCCGACGATCGCTTCGCCGGTGAATTGCTGCCACCAGCTTTCCGTCTGGCGATCATACATGACGAGATCGGAGTGCCTGAGCTTGCCCGTGGCGCCGAAGTCGAGCA
>JACCSN010000939.1 GCA_013812985.1 Hyphomicrobiales bacterium
CCGCTCGGCGACGACGTCACCACCGCCGCGCTTGCCGAGGGCCTCGACCCGGCGCGAACGATCGGGGTCGACATGCTGTTCGGGCTTGAGCGCCGCCGCAGCCTCATGGTCTCGCCGGCGACCGACGCCGGCTCCGCCGCCTCGGCGGCGGCGCTCCTCTCGGCTGACGGAACCGCCGTGTCCCGCCTCAAAGACAGCCCCGGCTTCGTCGCGCAGCGCGTGGTCGCCGCCATCGTCAACATCGCCGCAGAGATGGCGCAAAGCCGGATCGCCGCCCCTGCCGACATCGACGACGCGGTCCGGCTCGGCCTGGGCTACCCGCTGGGGCCGCTCGGCTGGGGCGATGCGCTCGGCGCCTCGAATATTCTGCGCATCCTCGAAGCCATGCTGCGGCAGACCGGCGACCCGCGCTACCGGCCGAGCCTCTGGCTGACCCGCCGCGCCCGGCTCGGCTTGTCGCTGCGGCTGGAGGATTGATCCCGCTACAGCGGGCAGGTTGCCGCTCTCCAACGGGAACTAGGCTTGTCCCGAACATTGCCTTTGAGGTAACGGATTGCCCGACGAGCCGGTGCGCTTGAGCAGGATCGCCGGGGCGGGTCACTATTCCAGCACCTTCGCCCGCGCCATAATCCGATCCGGATTCGGTGGTCCGTGACCCCGATCGATTGTCCCCCCCGATTCGCCCCAGACATCCTTGGCCCGCCAACTCCTCCCCATTCTCGCGCTGCTCTTTTCGACGGCGTTCCTGCTGGCCGGCAACGGGCTGCATTCGCTGCTCCTGCCGCTGCGGGGCGCCGCGGAGGGGTTCTCCACCACCGCGCTGGGGCTTATCGGGACCGGCTGGGCCGTCGGTTTCGTGCTCGGATGCCTGATTGCGCCGGTGGTGGTGCGCCGGGTCGGCCATATCCGCGCCTTCGCCTGCTCGGCGGCCTGCGCGGCCATCATCGTCCTCCTGAACGGCATGATGGTCATGCCGCTCGCCTGGATCCTGCTCCGCGTCCTCTCCGGCTTCTTTCTGGCAGGAGCCTTCATGGTGATCGAGAGCTGGCTGAACGAGCGCGCCACGAACGAGAACCGCGGCACGCTCTTCGCCACCTACATGACGGTCGTCTACGTCTCCATCACCGGCGGACAGCTTGTCGTCGGCGTGGCCGATCCACGGACGAGCCTGCTGTTCATGCTCGCCTCGATCCTTTTCTGCCTGGCCGTGCTCCCCACCGCTTTGTCGACCGCCGCCTCGCCGCGGCCACTGGCGCAGATCAAGATCGATCTAAGAAAGCTCTTCGGCAATTCGCCGGTCGCCTTCGTCACCGTCGCGCTGGTCGGGGTGATCAACGGCGCGTTCGGAACGCTCGCCGCCGTGTGGGGCACGCGCATAGGTCTTTCGACGGGCACGATCGCGCTGATGATGGGCATCACGGTCATGAGCGGCGCGATCACCCAGATGCCGGTGGGGCGCGTTTCCGACAAGACCGATCGGCGTTACATCATCGCGGGAGCGGCGGTCCTGGCGGGGCTTTCAGGGCTCGCCATCGTCATCATGAACCCAACCTCCCCCACCGTCGCCCTTACGCTCACCGGGTTCTACGGCGCGCTTACCTATCCGATCTACGGCCTCGCCGTGGCGCAGGCCAACGACTACGCCGATCCCACGGAATTCGTCGCCGTCTCCGGCGGCCTGCTGCTGCTTTACGGCTTCGGCACGGTGGTCGGGCCCCTGGCCGGGAGCGTCGCCATGACGGTGGTCGGGCCGGAGGCGCTGTTCATGGTGACGGGCTTGGCGCATGCGCTCATCGCCGGCTACGCCCTGTATCGAACCTCCAGGCGGGCGCCCATCCCGGAGAGCGTCCGCGAGGCTTACCAGACCGTGCCGTCGCCGCGCGCCAGCACGCCGCAGACGGCGGCGCTCGACCCGCGCGCCGAAGATGCGCCGCCTTCCGATCGCGAGCCGTTCAGCGCCGTTAAGTAGTATGTCTTGGCTCCCCTCCTTCTTATGGGAGGGGTAGCGCCGGGAGAACATCATTGCCAAAGCTCGACCCAACCCGCGCCTTCGTCCCCGTCCGCATCGCCGTGCTCACCGTCTCCGATACGCGCACTATGACCGACGACAAATCGGGCGATCTCCTCGCCGGGCGCATCCGGGACGCCGGCCACACCCTGGCCGCGCGCGAGATCGTTCCGGACGAGCCGGCGGAGATCCGCGGCGTGGCGGAGCGCTGGATCGCCGACCCGGCGATCGACGTGGTCATCACCACCGGCGGCACCGGCTTCACCGGCCGCGACGTGACGCCGGAAGCGCTGGAGCCGCTCTTCGAGAAGCGCATGGACGGCTTCTCGGCGATCTTCCACCGCATCTCCTACGACAAGATCGGCACGTCGACGATCCAGTCGCGCGCGACCGGCGGCGTCGCCAACGCCACCTTCATCTTCGTCCTGCCGGGCTCGCCCGGCGCCTGCCGCGACGCCTGGGACGATATCTTACGGGCCCAGCTCGATTACCGGCATACGCCGTGCAATTTCGTCGAGATCATGCCCCGCCTCGACGAGCATCTCCGCCGCAGCGCGACGGCGGCCCCGGCATGATCCGCCGCCCTGCTGCGCGGCCGCCATCGGGGCTTGACCGCCGCCCGCCACCGGCCTGACAAGCCTCGCCATGAACGTCAGCATTCCGCCGGAAATCAACCCGCGCCTATTCCGCCGGGTCATGGGCCGCTTCGCCAGCGGCGTCACGGTGATCACGGCGGAGGATGCCGGCGAGTCGCGCGGCATGACGGCCAGCGCCTTCATGTCCGGCTCGCTGGCCCCGCCGCTCTGCGTCGTCTCGGTCGCCAAGCGCGCCCGCATGCACGCCCTCCTTCAACGGAGCCGCTTCATCGGCGTGAGCATCCTGGCGGAGGGCCAGGAGGCTTTGAGCGAGCACTTCGCCGGGCGGCCCGTTCCCGGCCTCCTTCCCGCCTTTGTCCGGATCGGCCCGGCGCCGCTCCTGGCCGACGCCTCGGCGCGCATCGCCGCGGAGATCGAAGCCCGCCACGATTGCGGCGATCACACCCTGATCGTCGCGCACATCCTCCATATGGACTGCGACGACCGCCCGCCGCTCCTCTACCATGCCGGCCGCTATGCCGAGCTGGCGGAACACGCCGGCGGCCAGGACGCGCCCGTGCCGGCATTCTGGTGAGCGCGTCCTTGCATCGTGGAAAGGGTCGGACGTGGGGTGCGAGATTACAAATCGACGCCTTCGACCTCGAGCGACAGCGCCTCGACGCGCTGCCGGATGGCGGGCATTTGCGGATGCACGGCGAGGGCGCGGCGGAAGGCTTCGAGCGCTTCCTCCTTGCGCCCGATGTTCTGCAGGATCATGCCGAGCCCGCTCAGCGCCCCGAAATGGCGCGGTTCGAGGCTGAGGACGCGCCTTATGTCGGCAATCGAGCTGGCGTAGTCGCCTTCGAGGAAATGCACCGTCGCCCGCTTGTTCCAGCCCTCGGCGAAATCGGGTTCTAGCGCCACGATGGCGTCGAGGTGGGAGCGCGCCAGCGCAAAATTCCGGGCGTTCATCGCCTGGGCGGACAGGGCCATGAGG
>JACCSN010000956.1 GCA_013812985.1 Hyphomicrobiales bacterium
GGCCTGGGCTCCGCCCTTGGCGGCCTGCTCGGCGGCGGCGGAACGGCGGGCTCCGGCGTCGGCGACATGCTCGGCGGCTTGCAGCGGCAGGCGAGCGCCAACCCGCTCGCTTCCGGCGTGCTCGCCGGCGGCCTCGCTTCCGTGCTGCTCGGCGGCAGGCGCGGCCGCGGCATGTCGCAGAACACGATGAAGCTTGGCGGCCTGGCGCTGATCGCCGGCCTCGCTTACAAAGCCTACCAGGCTAACCAGGCCAAGCAGGGCAAGGTCGCGGCGCCTCAATCGGCGTCCGCGAACATCCCTCAAGCCGCCGGGCAGGAGCTGCTGCCGCCGCCGGCCGATTCGCCCTTCATGCCGACCGAAAGCGAAGCCGACGATCGCGCTCGTCTCATGCTGACGGCCATGATCTCCGCCGCTAAGGCCGACGGCACGATCGACCAGGCCGAGCAGAGCCGCATCTTCGAACGGCTCGGCTCGGTCGAGCTCGACGCGGAGGACAAGGCCTACCTCATGGACCAGCTCCGCGCGCCGCTCGATCTCGACGGCATCGTGCGCCAGGCGTCCAAGCCGGAAGTGGCGGCGGAGGTTTACGCCGCGTCCGTGCTCGCGATCGATCCCGACCACCCGGCCGAGAAGGCCTACTTGCAAATGCTGGCGGCGCGCCTTGGCCTGGCGGACGACCTCGTCGAGGATATCCGCCGGACGGCGGAAACGGCGCGCGCTACGGCTTAGAGCCTGTCCGGAATACACGAATGCGCCCTGTAGCCCTCATCCTGAGGAGGCCCGAAGGGCCGTCTCGAAGGACGAGGGCGTCTCCAGCGCTCTCTGGACGCTCCTTCAAGGCTCCGCTTCGCTCCGCGCCTCAGGATGCGGGATGTGGGTTTCTGAACGGACTGTTGGAGCTCGGATCCAAGCAAAGAACCCCCGCCGCGACGAGCGTTTCGATCTCCTCCGGCACGTAGCCGAGTTCCATGGCGAGCTCGGCGCCATGTTCGCCGACGCGAGGAAGGTCAAGGCGGCGGCCAAAGCGCTGGCCGCCCATCTCCAGCGGCAGAGCGGGGAGGGGAACATTGCGCCCGTCCGGCAATGTGACCTCGACCATCGCTCCGGGGCTGTTGAGGTGCGGGTCGTCGAACAGGTCTTCCGGCCGGGAGATTGGCGCGAAGGGAACGCGGGCCTTCTCGCAGAGCGCAACCGCCTCAGCCCGGCTGAGAGCCCGGAACAGCTCGCGCAATCGGGGCAGGAGCCGGTCGCGCGCCGCGACTCGTTGGACATTCGTCGCGAGAGCCGCATCCGCCGCCAGGTCCGGCAGCCTGAAGACCTCGGTGAAGCCGCGCCATTGCGTGTCGCTGACCACCCCGACAAAGAGCTGCTCGCCGCCGGCCAGATCGAACACGTCGTAGACGCCCCACGCGGCGACCCGCGCCGGCATGGGCGCGGCGGGCGTCCCCGTCACCGCGTATTGCGCCATGTGCTGCGCCACCAGGAAGACGTTGTTCTCGAAGAGCGCGCTCCGGACGAGCTGGCCGCGTCCGGTCGCCGCCCGCTCGTGCAAAGCGGCGAGGATGCCGATCGCCGCGAACATCCCGCCCATGATGTCGTTCACCGACGTCCCGGCCCTGAGCGGCCGCCCTGGCGGCCCGGTCATATAGGCGAGCCCGCCCATCATCTGCACGACCTCGTCCAGCGCCGGCCGGTGCTCGTAGGGCCCGGACAGGAAGCCCTTCAGCGAGCAGTAGATGAGCCCGGGATTGTCCGCCTTGAGCGCCGCGTAGCCGAGCCCCAGCGCGTCGAGCGCGCCGGCGCGGAAATTTTCGGTGAGCACATCGGCGCGACCGATGAGCCGGCGGACCATCTCCAGGCCTTCCGGCGTCTTCAGGTCGAGCGCCAGGCTGCGCTTGTTGCGGTTGAACACGGCGAAGAAGCCCGCGCCCGATCCCGGCAGCCGCCGCGTCTTGTCGCCCTCCGGCGCGGGTTCGACCTTCACCACGTCGGCGCCGAGGTCGGCGAGAACGAGGCCGCAACTCGGCCCCATGACCATGTGCGAGAATTCCACCACGCGGATGCCGGCGAGAGGCAGGCGGCCGCTCATGCGGCGCTCCGCTTGGCGGCATAGGCGAAACCCTTCGGCAGGCCGGCCTCCGCCACGTGGCCGTAGAGCGGCTCGCCGGGCAGGCCCTCGGCGATCAGGGCGCGCGCCGCGATGAGCCGGTCGAGATCGATGCCGGTGCTCAGTCCCATGGATTCCAGCAGGAAGACGAGATCCTCGGTGACGATGTTGCCGGTGGCGCCCGGCGCGTATGGACAGCCGCCGAGGCCCGCCTGCGACGCGTCGAAGGTTGTCACCCCGGCGTCCAGCGCCGCCACGACATTGGCCAGCCCCTGCCCACGCGTATTGTGGAAATGCGCGCCGCCGGCCTTGTCGCCGATCGCCGCCTTGAGCCGCTTGAACAGCCGCTTGACCTGGGCGGGGTTGCCTGAGCCGGTCGTGTCGGAAAGCCCAACGGCTTCAGCCCCGGCCGCGGCGAGCGCTTGCGCCAGCTCGATCACCCGATCTTCCGAAACCAAACCTTCGATGGCGCAGCCGAAGGCGGTCGAGATGCCGACCTCCAGCCCCGGCCGGATTTCCGCCGGCAGGCCGGCGAGCAGCCCCGCCACGCGCCGGACCTCCTCGACCGCCTCCTCCGGGGTCCGGTTGACGTTGGCCAGGCTGTGAGCCCGCGAGGCGGATACCGGCATCGTGAGCTTGTGGACGCCGGCGGCGATGGCCCGCTCCGCGCCTTTCAGGTTCGGGACGAGCGCCAACACCGTCAGGCCGGGGAGCTTGACCGCTTCCCGTACCACCGCGTCGGCGTCCGCCATCTGCGGGAGCAGCTTGGGCGACACGAACGAGCCGACCTCGATCTCGCGCAGGCCCGCGGCGGCGAGCGCGGCAATCCAGCGATGCTTCACGTCGGTCGGCATGGCGCGGTTGACGCTCTGCAGCCCGTCGCGCGGGCCGACCTCGCTCACCAGGATGTCGACGGCCGCCGTGTCCAGGCTCATCGCGTATGATCGGCCAGGCTGCCCGCCGCGCCTCGAACTTGCATCCGCTTCCCGCTCCCGTAATCTGCCGCCTAGGCGCGATCCTAGCGCGTCGGGCGCCGGAGGGGGACATCAGTCGTGAAGATCGGTTTTTGCATGTTGTTGTGGACGACCCACGTCTCCGAAGCGCACCGCGCCATCCTGGAGGACCTCAAGGCTACGGGCTATGACGGCGTGGAAATCCCGGTCTTCGAGGGAACGCCCGACGATTACGCCCGGATCGGCCGCTGGCTTGACGAGATCGGGCTGGAGCGGACGGCGATCACGGTGATCCCGACCCCCGACAAGAACCCGCTCTCCGACGACCCCCTGCATCGGCAGGCGGCGATCGACTACCTCAACCATAGCGTCGATTGTTCGGAGGCGCTCGGCTCCAAGCAGCTCGCCGGGCCGCTGCACCAGACGCTTGGCCATTTCTCCGGCGCGCCCACCACCGACAAGGAGCGCGCCCGCGCCCGGGAGGTGCATCACGTCGCCGGCGACTACGCCGCCGCGCGAAAGATCCGCATTGTGCTGGAGGCAATCAACCGGTTCGAATCCTACTTCGTCAACACCATGGACGACCTCGCGAGCTACCTCGACACCGTGGACCACCCGGCGATCACCGGCATGTACGACACGTTCCACGCCAATATCGAGGAGCTCGACCCCGTCGCCGCCTTCACCCGCAACCAGCGCCACCTGAGCTACGTCCATATTTCCGAGAACGACCGCGGCGTGCCGGGGCGCGGCCACGTCCCCTGGGCGGCGACTTTTGGGGCCATCAAGGAATCCGGCTACGACGGCTGGCTGACGATCGAAGCCTTTGGGCGAGGCCTGCCGGAACTCGCCGCGGCGACCCGCGTCTGGCGCGATTTCGCCGAGAGCCCGGAGGCGGTCTATCGCGACGGCTTCCGGCATATTCGCGAGGGCTGGGACGCGGCGTGAGGCGCGCCAGATCGCGGGTAGGGCGGTCGTCTCGTTGGACAGCGTCGCCATCGGAGCGGGCATGGCCGAGAGCATATACCTCATGCAAGCGGACGGCGTCCGGCTGGAAATCGACCTTTCCACGGGGTCCGTCTGGAGCCTGACGATCGAGCGTGACGGGCGGGAGGTCACGCCGTTGCACCGCGCCCCTTGGATCGACGAGCCGGACATTGCCGGCGATGCGTCGCTGCCCCTGCATGTCAGGCGGCTCTCCGGGGACTTCTTCTGCGCTCCTTTCGGCAAGAGCGACCTCGAAGCGGCGCCTTTGCACGGCTGGTCGGCGAATTGGAGCTGGAGCCATATCGGCAGCCAAGCGCATCCGAGCGGCGGCGTTTCCGCGCGTTTCGAGCTCGACCGCCCGATTCTGGGCGCGCGGCTCGTCAAGGAGATCACGCTGCGCGATTTCCATCCCTTCGTCTATCAGCGGCACATTTTTGAAGGCGGCTCCGGCGCCGTGCCGGTGGCGAGCCACGCGATGACCCGGTTCGCCGGCGGCGGCAGGCTGTTCTTCTCGCCCAAAGCCTATGGCGAAACGCTTGAGGTCGCGCTCGAGCCTGATCCGAGCAGAGGCCGCTCGGCCCTTCGCTACCCCTCCCGCTTCGCCGATCTCGGCGCCGCTCCGCTGGCGAACGGCGGCCACGCCGATCTGCAATCCTACCCCTTCGCCAGCCGGCATGAGGATTTCGTCATGCTTGTCGAGGCGGCCCGCAGCCGCCTCGGCTGGGCGGCGGCGCTTCGCGAGAACGAAAGGGATGTCTTCCTCAGCCTGAAGAACCCGGCCGATTTCCCCGTCACATTCCTCTGGTTCTCCAATGGCGGGCGCGATTACAGGCCTTGGAACGGCCGCCATTTCGGTGTGCTCGGGATCGAGGAGGGGCGCTCCTGGTCCGCCCGCGGCCACCGGGCCTCAAGCGAACCGAACGCGATGAGCCGCGAGGGAATACCGTCGGCGCTTCAGCTCGGGGCGGGAGAGGCGGCCGAGGTGCGTCACGTGATCGGCGGCATCCCGCTTGGCTCAGGATGGTCGGATATCCAGTCCATCACCGCAGCTGAAGGCGCGCTGGTCATTAATGCCGGGTCAGCGGAGATGCTCCAATTGCCCTTCGACTCGGAATTCCTGGCGACGAGACGGCAAGCCGTCGCGAGCACCGGAAACGGCATGGGGCTAGTTTGACCAAGGGCGGCGGTGGTGCGGGTTTTCCTGCCTCGCCAGTCAGGGCAATCGCATATGGACGATGAGTTCCTCCTCTCCCTTCCCGGGAGAGGAAAAGGCTGACGCAACCACATGCGATTGCCCCTGGCCCTTGCTGGCAGCGGTTAGTCATTCGTAATCGGCCACGGTCTTCCAGGAAAAGCGCGTTCCCCTCCCCCCTTGTGGGTCCCACGAGGGGGAGGGGTTAGGGGCGGGGTCGTCCGAGGCAAGCTGAACGCATGTCGTATCCGTCATCCCCCTCACCCCAGCCCTAACCCTAGCCCTCTACCCACGAGGGGAGAGGGGGCAGGCCGCGCTCCAGCGAAAATAAATCTATCCCCACTTCCGAAACCTCCCGTATCCTCACCCATACCGTTCTTCACCGAGGGTCCGTGTAGCTGCCGGAGCGTCATGGGAAGAGCGGGCGGCGCCGCGGCGTTAGTTCCGGAAACTCACGGCGAGGCTAAGCCTCGGAAGGGTTCGCCCGTGGGCTCCACAAGGGAGCTCGCCGCCACGGTATGATGGCTGTATCCCCCGAGAAGCTTTCGCGTGAGTGCGGAGCTTCGGAGGCGAGAAGCGCGGACGAGTCGGGGCTTTGAGACGCCGTGCGGGGCGCTGCCGAAGCGCCATACTTTAGAATTGCGAGGTGTTTCGACAGCGCCCCGCTCCCTCCTCGTGATGAACCGAATTCGGGCAAGCCCGACTTTGGGCGGGGAGGCGCAAACGAAAGCCCTCATGGTGAGGTGCGAGCGCATCGCGCGAGCCTCGAACCACGAGGGCGGCTCTTTGAAACCTCGGGCCGGAAGGCCGCGGGATGATGAAGCTCGCCGCTGCGCCAATCAGGGGCGGAGCAGACCGCCTCCTCAGCTGTCGAGAAAGCTCCGGAGCTTCCGCGAGCGGCTCGGATGCTTGAGCTTCCTCAGCGCCTTGGCCTCGATCTGGCGGATGCGTTCGCGCGTCACCGAGAATTGCTGGCCGACCTCTTCCAGCGTGTGGTCGGTGTTCATGCCGATGCCGAAGCGCATGCGCAGCACGCGTTCCTCGCGCGGAGTCAGCGAGGCGAGCACGCGGGTGGTGGTCTCGCGCAAGTTGGACTGGATCGCCGCGTCGATCGGCAGGATGGCGTTCTTGTCCTCGATGAA
>JACCSN010000982.1 GCA_013812985.1 Hyphomicrobiales bacterium
TCACCTCATGACCGCGCTTGACGAGCGCCCAGGCGGTTGCGAGCCCCGCTATGCCGGCTCCGACGATGGCGATGCGCATGAAAGGCTCCCGCGCGTGCTGCTCCACCTGGTACACCTCTATTGAGCCTAGGCGCCGGACAGCTCGCGTTCGTCAGGCCCCAGCGGGGCGAAATAGCGGTCGACCTCCTCCTTACCGACCGTTTCCACGCTGGCATGCGTCCAATGAGGCTGGTTATCCTTGTCCAGGATCAAAGCCCGGACTCCCTCGTAGAAATCGGTTCCTTGCAGAACCCGGCTGACGATCCGGAATTCGATCCGCATGCACTCCGCGAAGCTTGCGTGTCGTCCCTCCCGCATCTGCCGCAGGGCGATTTTGAGGCTCAGCGGCGACTTCAGGCGCAGCGCATCGGCCGTCTGGGCCGCCCATTGCCAATGCTCGCCGGTTTCCCGGTCCAGGGCTTCCATGATCGCCTCGACGGAATCCGCCGCGAAGCAGCGATCGATGGCCGGCATCAATTGGACGATCGAGGCGAGGCGCGGCGCGGCGGCATGCTCGTCGATCGCGGCTGCGATATCGGTTGCTTCCGCCAGGCTCTCGGCGAGATCGTCGAAGCGGGCGCGGGGGACCGCGTGAGTGGCTATCCCGCTCCACAGGGCATCGGCCTGCCCGAGGCGCGCCCCCGTCAAGCCGAGGTATGCGCCGAGCCGGCCCGGCAGGCGAGGCAGGAAGTAGGTGGCGCCGACATCGGGAAAGAAGCCGATCCCGGCTTCCGGCATCGCAAAGGCGGTGCGTTCTCCGCAAATGCGATGGCTGCCATGCACCGAAACGCCGACGCCGCCGCCCATCACCGCGCCGTCGATCAGCGCGACATAGGGCTTTGGGAACCGCTTGATGAGGGCGTTCAAGCGATACTCGTCGCGAAAGAAGCCAACCGCTTCCGGATCGCTGCGGAGCCCGAGCTCCCTGACCTGGCGGATGTCGCCGCCGGCGCAGAAGGCTTTCTCGCCGGCGCCGCGAATGACGACGCGCTCGATCGCCGCGTCCTCGGCCCAACTCGCGAGCTCGGCGTGCATGTCCCGGATCATCGCGAGGGTCAGCGCGTTCAGGGCGCGTGGCCGGTTGAGCGTTATGATTCCGGCTCGACCACGCTTCTCGAACAGCACCTCCGGCTCGGCTTGCATCGCCTACCGCGCGAGGATCTGGCGAGCTACGATGAGCCGCATGATCTCGTTCGTGCCCTCGAGGATCTGGTGAACGCGCAAGTCGCGCACGATCTTCTCGATGCCGAAATCCGCGAGATAGCCGTAGCCCCCATGGAGCTGCAGCGCGTCGTTGGCCACCTTGAACCCGATATCGGTGACGAAGCGCTTCGCCATGGCGCAAAGCTTTCCCGCTTCGGCGTCCTTGTCGTCGAGCGCCGTCGCCGCGCGCCAGAGCAGCGTCCGCGCCGCCTCGAGTTCGGTGGCCATGTCGGCAATGCGGAACTGCAGGGCCTGCATGTCGCTCAGCGGTCCTCCGAAGGCGGAGCGGTCCCGCAGATACGTGACGGATTTGTCGAGAGCCGATTGTGCGCCGCCGAGCGAACAGGCCGCGATGTTGAGGCGGCCGCCCTCCAGCGCCGCCATGGCGATGCGGAACCCGATGCCTTCCTCGCCGAGCCGGTTGGCGACCGGTACGCGGGCATCCTCGAAGATCACGGCGCGCGTGGGCTGTGCGTTCCAGCCCATCTTCCGCTCGTTCGCGCCGAATTGCAGCCCCGTCGTGTCGGCGGGAACGACGATCGTCGAAATGCCCTTCGGGCCGTCGCCGCCGGTGCGCGCCATCACGAGGTAGAGGTCCGAGACGCCGGCGCCGGATATGAACTGCTTCTGGCCGTTGAGCACGTATTCGTCGCCGTCGCGGATGGCGCTGGTCTTCAGAGCCGCCGCGTCGGACCCGGCGCCCGGCTCGGTCAGGCAATAGCTCGCCAGAACTTCCATGCTCGTCAGCCCCGGCAGCCATTCTTCGCGCTGCTCAGGCGAGCCGTAGGCGTCGACCATCCAGGCCGTCATGTTGTGGATCGACAGATAGGCCGCGATCGACGGGCAGCCGAGGCTGAGCGCCTCGAAGATGAGCGCCGCGTCGAGCCGCGTCAGGCCAGATCCGCCGACATCGTCTCGCACAGTGATCCCGGCCATCCCGAGCGCCGCGGCGGCGCGCAGCACGTCGATCGGGAAGAACCGCTCCTGATCCCAACGGATCGCATTCGGCGCCAACTCGGTCGCCGCGAACTCACGCGCCATGGCCTGGATGGCAACCTGCTCGTCGTTCAGCTGAAAATGCATGCCCACGACGTCCCTATCACGCTACAGCGTCCAGTCCGCCAGCGCCACTACCAAGCCCTTGGGCGCAATGCTTAGCAACCGCTTGTCGGCAGTGACGCACACCGCGTTCAGTTGCTGGGCGAGGGCCAGGTAAATGCAGTCGTAAACCGCATGATCGAGGTCGAACGAAAATTTCAGCGCCGCCTCAAGCAATCTTTCAGTTTCGCGCCATGCACCAATCGTCCGGTCGATCGAAGCAGTGGCCTCACCGACCTGTCCGATCGTGATCAATTTCTTCCGCCAGTTCTTCCAAAGTCCGTTCGCCAGCTCAAGCCTGAGCAAAGCAGGCGCATGCAAGCGTGGCGGCGAAACCAGGATGCGGTGGGCAATCTCGCTGTCTTCTTCCCGGACATACCACTTGATTGCGACGCTTGCATCGATGACGAGATCCGTCACTCGAGACCTTCCCTAATCTCATCGAGCGTCATGGATGGGGCGATACCCTTGGTTTTCTCGCGGATCGCCCGGGCGGCTGCCGCCCTTTCTACGGGCGTGAAAGGAGCATGCGCTTCAATCAGCTCGCGAATTTCTTGTTCGAGGGACGTCCCCTTGAATTTCGCGCGAAATTTGAACGTGTCGATCGCGTGATCCGACACGTTGCGGACGAGTATTTGGCCCATGGCAGTTACCCTATAGCTATCATTATTGATAGCGTAGCAGAAACCCTAAGTCCATTGCAAAGCCCGCACCAGACCACTTTCACCGCATCGTCGGGATGACGAATTCCGCGCCATCCTTGACGCCGGACGGCCAGCGGGAGGTCACGGTCTTCGTCTTGGTGTAGAAGCGGACGGCATCGGGGCCGTGCTGATTCAGGTCGCCGAACCCGGAGCGCTTCCAGCCGCCGAACGTATGGTAGGCGAGGGGGACCGGGATCGGCACATTGATGCCGACCATGCCGACATTGACCTTCGAGGCGAAGTCGCGCGCCGCGTCGCCGTCGCGCGTGAAGATCGCCACCCCGTTGCCGTATTCATGCTCGGAGGCGAGCTTCAGGCCCTCTTCGTAAGTGTTCGCCCGCACGACCGAAAGCACGGGCCCAAAGATCTCCTCCTTGTAGATGCGCATATGGGGCTCGACGCGGTCGAACAGACAGCCGCCCATATAGAAGCCGCCCTCGTAACCCTGCAGCGCAAAATCCCGGCCGTCGACGACCAGCTCGGCGCCTTCCGTCACGCCGAGATCGACATAGGCTCTCACGCGGTCGAGATGCTCGCGAGTCACCAGCGGGCCGAAATCGGCGTCGGGGTCGGTCGACGGCCCGATCCGCAGGCTCTCGACGCGCGGGGCGAGCCGCTCCATCAGGATGTCCGCGGTCTTCTCGCCGACGGGGACGGCGACCGAAATGGCCATGCATCGCTCGCCCGCCGATCCGTATCCGGCGCCGATCAGCGCGTCCACCGTCTGGTCCATATCCGCGTCCGGCATGACGATCATGTGGTTCTTGGCGCCGCCGAAGCACTGGACCCGTTTGCCGGTCGCGGCGCCGCGGGTGTAAATATACTCCGCGATCTTGGTCGAGCCAACGAAGCCGATCGCGCGGATGTCCTCATCGTCCAGGATGGCGTCCACGGCGACCTTGTCGCCGTTGACTACGTTGAGGATGCCGGCCGGCAGACCGGCTTCGATCAGAAGCTCGGCAAGCCGCATCGGAACGCCTGGGTCCCGCTCCGACGGTTTGAG
>JACCSN010000001.1 GCA_013812985.1 Hyphomicrobiales bacterium
CCGGTGAACCACAGCACGGCCGGCTTCTGGTGCTTGAGCCGGGCCCGTGCATTGCGGTCAACGTCGAGCGCCTGCCAATGAATGTTCGAGGCGCGCCGGAGCGAGAACGAGATCATGCCGGCCGCGACGGTCGTGTTGGTGAAGCGGTCGATCAGGATGAAGCCGCCGGTGTCGCGGTTCTCCTCATAAGGGTCGAAGGCGATCGGCTCGCTGGTGGAAAGATTGACGGAGCCGACCTCGTTCAGCTCCAGCACCTTGGCCGCGATATGCTCCATCGAATCGACATCGAGCCGGTATTTCAGCTCGGTGATCTGGGCCGGAACCGTCCGCGTCGTGCTTTTCAGCAGATACTGCCGGCCCGGCAGCAGATGCTCCGGGTCCATCCAGATCAGATGCGCGGCGAATTGGTCGCTGAGCTGCGGCCGGGCCTCCTTGGCGCAGATCAGATCGCCGCGGCTGGCGTCGATCTCGTCGGCGAGCGTCACCATGACCGATTGGCCGGCCACCGCGGCGCGGCGCTCCTCCGTTCCGAGCAGGATCCGGGCGATCTCGCTGGAGCGGCCGGACGCGGCGACCACGACCTCGCCGCCGACTTCTACACGACCCGACACGATCGTGCCGGCGAAGCCGCGAAAAGTCCGGTCGGGCCGGCACACCCATTGCACCGGCAGCCGGAACGGCATCGCCGCGGCGCGGCTCTCAAGCCCGACCGTTTCCAGATGATCGAGCAGGAACGGTCCGTCGAACCAGGGCGTCCGGCCGCTGGGGCTGGAGACATTGTCGCCGGCGCGGGCGGACATCGGAATCGCGGTGACCGCGTCGAAGGCGAGATTGGCGGCGAAGGTGTCGAAATCGGCGACGATGGCGCGGAACGTCGCCTCGTCGAAATCGACGAGGTCCATCTTGTTGACGGCGAGCACGACGTTGCGGATGCCGAGGAGCGAGACGATCACCGCGTGCCGCCGCGTCTGCGTCAACAGGCCCTTGGTGGCGTCGACGAGCAGGATGGCGAGGTCGGCCGTTGAAGCGCCGGTCGCCATGTTGCGCGTATATTGGACATGCCCCGGCGTGTCGGCGACGATGAAGCGGCGCCGCGGCGTGGCGAAGAAACGGTAGGCCACGTCGATGGTGATGCCCTGCTCGCGTTCCGCCTCCAGGCCGTCGACGAGCAGCGCGAAGTCGATGTCCTCGCCGGCCGTGCCGTGTTTCTTGGAGTCCCGCTCCAGTTCGGCGACCTGGTCCTCCATCAGGAGGTGGGAATCGTAGAGCAGCCGGCCGATCAGCGTCGACTTGCCGTCGTCGACACTGCCGCAGGTGAGCAGTCGGAGGGTGTCGGCCGAAGCGGCGGCGCTGACCGCCTCGAGCGAAAAGGCTTCCTTGTTCATCTCAGAAATACCCCTCGCGCTTCTTCTTCTCCATGGACGAGGAGCTCTCCCGGTCGATAAGCCGGCCGCCGCGCTCCGATGTCCGCGCTGCGATCATCTCCGCCACGATGGCTTCGAGCGAGGCGGCGTTCGATTCCACCGCGCCGCTCAAAGGATAGCAGCCGAGCGTGCGGAAGCGCACCATGCGCATCTCCGGCGTCTGGCCCGAGGGGATGCGCATCCGCTCGTCGTCCACCATGATGAGCTGTCCCTGCAGCTCCACGGTCGGCCGCTCGGCGGCAAAATACAGCGGGACGATCGGAATGCGCTCGCGCAGGATATAGGCCCAGATATCGAGCTCGGTCCAGTTGGAGATCGGGAAGACGCGCATCGATTCGCCGTCATTGACGCGCGTGTTGTAGAGCCGCCAAAGCTCCGGCCGCTGGTTCTTCGGGTCCCAGGCGTGGCTGGCTGAGCGGAACGAGAAGATGCGCTCCTTGGCGCGGCTCTTCTCTTCGTCGCGCCGCGCGCCGCCGAAGGCCGCGTCGAATTTGTGCAGGTCGAGCGCCTGCTTCAGGCCCTCGGTCTTCCAGATCCGGGTATGGTTTGGCCCGTGGTCGAACGGGTTGATGCCGCCGGCGAGCCCTTCAGGGTTGTGGTGGACGATGAGCCGCATGCCCGCCTCGCCCGCCATGTGGTCGCGAAAGCTGTACATCTCGCGAAACTTCCAGGTCGTATCGACATGCATCAGCGGAAAGGGCGGCGGCGCGGGATGGAAGGCCTTGCGCGCCAGATGCAGCATCACCGACGAATCCTTGCCGATGGAGTAGAGCATCACCGGGTTGCGGCACTCCGCCGCGACCTCGCGGATGATGTGCA
>JACCSN010000024.1 GCA_013812985.1 Hyphomicrobiales bacterium
CGCATATGGCGCGCCGTAGCGGCGGCGGGCGGCCGCGCCGAGCGGAATGCAGGTGAGCAGCCGGCCGCGCGACGCATCGCGGATTTCCAGGCCGCGCGGCTCGACCAGGCGTTCGGCCAGGTCAGCCGTGACGCCGAGCCGCTCCAGCACCGCCATGGCGTTCGGCGACAGCTGAATGCCGGCGCCGATCTCCTCCAGGATTTCGGCGCGTTCGAAGAGATCGACGGAGAAGCCGCGGTCAGCCAGCGCGATCGCAGTTGTGAGCCCGGCGATGCCGGCGCCGGCGATCGCAACGCGCATGGGCGGGCTGCCGGCTAAACGACCATCAGGTCAGGTCGCCGGGTCGTAGCGGCAGCCGGGCGGGTCGGACTGGGTGGCGTCGAGCCCGTAATCGAAACGGAAGAGCGTCGAGCAATAGGCGCAGACCGCCTCGTCCTCGTCGCCCATGTCGATGTAGATGTGCGGATGGTCGAAGGGCGGCAGCGCGCCGACGCACATGAATTCGCGCGCGCCGATCCGGATCGACTGGACGCCCAGGCTGTTGTGAAAATGCGGAACGATGCGGTCGGCCATGCAGATCCCAAGGAGGCGTTGGTTGTCGAGGATAGCCGCGCCCCGGTTCGGCGAACAGGGGGCGGCGGGGCTTTGTTGCCGCAGGCCGCTCGTGTAGGTTCCCGCCCGCTTACCTGTCGCTGGCCCGTGACCTTGCTCAAGACGTTCGATTCCGACGGCGTGGCGATCGCCTACCTCGACGAAGGCGAGGGCCCGCCGACGCTGCTCATCCACGGCTTCGCCTCCAATCACCGCGTCAACTGGGTGTCCACCTCCTGGATCGCCGACCTCGTCGCGGCCGGGCGGCGGGTGATCGCGCCCGACAATCGCGGCCACGGCGAGAGCGGCAAGCCTTACGATCCGGAGGCTTACCGCACGCCGGTCATGGCCGAGGATGCACGCCGGCTGCTCGATCATCTCGGCATCGAAAAGGCCGATGTGATCGGCTATTCCATGGGCGCGCGGATCGCCGCTTTCCTGGCGCTCGCGCATCCGGAGCGCGTCCGGAGCGCCGTGTTCAGCGGCCTCGGCGAGGGCATGGTGACCGGGATCGGGCCCGCCGCGCCGATCGCCGCCGCCCTGCGTGCGGAGAATCCGGAGGCTGTTTCCGATCCGGCCGCGCGCGGATTCCGGACCTTCGCCGACAGGACGGGGAGCGACCGCGAGGCGCTCGCCGCCTGCATCTCGGCGGCGCGCCAGGTGCTGACGCCGGCCGAGCTCGCCCGCATCTCCGTGCCGGTGTTGGTCGCCGTCGGCAGCGAGGACCAGCTCGGCGGCAGCGCCGCCGCGCTCGCCGCGCTCATCCCCGGCGCGGCGGCCTTCGAGATTCCGGGCCGCGATCACATGAAGGCGGTGGGCGACCGCGGGCACAAGAAAGCCGTGCTCGAGTTCCTGGCGCGGCGGACCTGAGACCCGCGGCGGAAGTTGGGTCACCATCAGCGCCTGCGACGATGGCGTGCGCCCCGCCGATGTCCTATATTGGCGCATTCCCGAGGAGGCATGCCCATGACCGCTTCACAATCCGGCGCCCACGCCGTCGAGACCCTCGATCCTGTCTGGACGACGCTCCGCAGGGAAGCGGAGGACGTGGTCGCCCGCGAGCCGGAGCTTGCAGGGCTGGTCTACAGCTACATCCTCAATCACGAGCGCCTGGAGGGAGCGGTGGCGCACCGGATCGCCGACCGGCTCGATTCGCCCGGGCTCGACGCCGGCGTCATCAGCCGCGCCTTCGCCGACATGTGCGAGACGGATCGCGATTTCGCATTGGCGCTAAGGGCCGATCTCGTCGCCGTCTATGACCGCGACCCGGCCTGCACCCGTTTCCTGGAGCCGGTGCTTTACTTCAAAGGTTTCCACGCCATCCAGACGCACCGCCTCAGCCATTGGCTGCACCAATCCGGCCGTCGCGATTTCGCCTTCTATCTGCAGAGCCGCGCCTCGGAAGTGTTCCAGGTCGACATCCATCCGGCGGTGCCGATCGGCAAGGGCATCTTCATCGACCATGCGACGGGCGTGGTGATCGGCGGGACGGCGGTGCTGGAGGACGATGTCTCGATCCTGCAGAACGTGACGCTCGGCGGCACCGGCAAGGAGCTCGGCGACCGCCACCCAAAAATCCGGCGCGGCGTGCTCATCGGGGCGGGGGCCAAGATCCTGGGCAATATCGAGATCGGCCATTGCTCGCGGGTGGCGGCCGGCTCCGTCGTGCTCCAGCCGGTCCCCGCCAACGCGACCGTGGCCGGCGTCCCGGCGCGCATCGTCGGCCGCGCCGGTTGCGCCGAGCCGTCGCGCACCATGGATCATCTTTTGGAGCGCACCGAGGCGGGCGGCGGGACACTGTGAAAGATGGAACCGAAGGACGGTGGCTCACTCACAAGAATGAGGGCTTCGGCCTGGAGCCGCTAAAGCCAGCCAGCTTGGATGCCTGCGATAAGCACGACGCCCACCACGAAGCCACCCAAAGCTCCGGAGGAATTTTTTGCTGCTTGGCCATCCAGCCTACCTTTTCTCGCTTGGCGGAGCATCAGGCAATACTTTCTTTCAAGTAGGCGCAAATCCTTAGGCCGCCGGCGGAAATGTTCACCTTGGATTCTTCGGGTCCGACAGGTTTCGGACATGACCTATGGTCTTCCGCTTGCGACATGGGCTCTCAGGCTCGCGGATGAAGCCATGAGAAGCCATCTGCGCCATTGGACCTGGGCGGCGCCGGTCTCGGCGTTCCTGGTGATTGCTTTTGATCACGCCTTCGGTTCCCCGGCAGTCCTCGTGGCTCTCATCCTCGTCGCGTGCGTTCTCGCCGCCGTTCACCACGCGGAGCTGGTCGCGCACAAGGTCGGCGAACCGTTCGGCACTTTCATATTGGCGGTGGCGGTCACCGTCATCGAACTTGGACTGATCATCACCCTCATGGCGGCCGCCGGGGAAGGCGCGGCGACGCTCGCCCGCGATACCGTGTTCGCGGCCGTGATGATCATCTTGAACGGGCTGGTTGGAATATGTCTTCTGATCGGAGGCATCAGCCACCGAGAGCAGGCCTTCCAGCAGAGCGGAGTCTCCGCTTCCCTCGCGACCCTGTCGGCTCTGACGGTGTTGACCCTGGTCCTGCCCAACTTCACGGTCAGCGAGGCGGGTCCTGTCTACGCGCCGTCGCAGCTGGGCTTCGTCGCTGTTGTCTCGTTCATGCTGTACGCGACGTTCATCCTGGTCCAAACCGTCCGCCATCGAGACTATTTCCTGCCCGACAAGGCGGTTGCCGGAAATGATGACGCCCACGCTGATCCGCCGTCGAACCGGGCGACCGTCGCCTCGTCCGTGCTGCTGATCGCCTGCTTGGGCGCGGTGGTCTTGCTGGCCAAGAGTCTGGCGCCCGCCATCGAAGCAGGCGTTGCTTCCGCCGGTGCGCCACGAGCCGTGGTCGGGGTGATCATCGCCGGGCTGGTATTGCTTCCCGAGAGCGTCGCGGCGGTGAGGGCCGCGCTCGCCAATCGCCTCCAGACCAGCCTTATTCTTGGATTGGGGTCGGCGCTGGCGACGATCGGCCTGACGATCCCGGCGGTCGCGGCCTTATCTCTCGCGTCAGGCTTGCCGATAGCATTGGGCCTGGACGCGAAAAGCACCGTTCTCCTCTTCCTGACACTGATCGTCGCCACGCTCTCCTTGGGCACGGGCCGCACGACCGTATTGCAAGGCGCCGTCCATCTGGTGATCTTTGCGGTATACCTGTTCACCACCGTCGTCCCCTAGTCCGCTGACGGCAGGCGCGCTTCCAGCACCTCTATAATCCGAAGCTCAGACACCAACACCACCGACGCGGCTGGTTGTGATCGGCAGGCCGCCATGCGAGAAGGCGCGCTATGAAAGAGTCCCGAGGTCAAGAGCGTGAAAATCGACGAGCTGAAAAAAATCGAGGCTTATCTTCGGCGCCTGTTCGGCAATGAGACGATCCGGGTCAAGGCGCGCAACAAGAAGGACGATTCCGGCGAAGTCTTTGTCGGCGAGGAGTTCATCGGCGTCATCTACCGCGACGACGAGGACGCGGAGCTCTCGTATAATTTTCAGATGGCGATCCTGGAGATGGATCTCGCCGGCTAACGCGCGGCGTTAACCGTTTCTTAAGGTTTTCCGCCGGATCGCGCCGGGCGCCTTGCAGGGGAGGACCCCCACGCCTAGGCTCGTTAACAGATCGTAAACGGGGCAGGCGGGTTGTGTCGGAATACCTAGTGTTTGCCTTCTGCGCCGCGTTCGGTTTTGTCGCCGCGGCGACGATCGCCAGCTTCTATCAATGGGTCACAGCTGAACGGGCGGACTTCTCCTTCGCTCGAACGAGCCCGCCGGCCATCGTGCTCGCGGTCCTCATCAGCATGTTCGGCGGGCCGTTCATCGTCGCGCAGAAGCTGCTGGCCGGCGTGAGGGCGCACGAGCTCCGCGCCATCCCGGCCTGCCTCGGCGTTCTGGTCGCCGGGATGTGGAGCGTCTGCGCCGGCATGTTCTACATCAGCCTGCTTATCGGCGCCTGACCGAGATGCTCTTCAGCCTCGGCGGGATCGCGCCCGAGCTGCCGGAGCCGGGCCGGTTCTGGATCGCGCCGAACGCGGCGGTTCTCGGCAAGGTGATCCTCCATGACGAAGCAAGCGTCTGGTTCGGGGCGGTCCTGCGCGGCGATACCGAAACGATCACCATCGGCGCGCGCTCCAACGTCCAGGATCTCTGCGTGATCCACACGGACAGGGGCTTTCCGGCGACGATCGGCGAGGATTGCACGATCGGGCATCGAGCGATCCTGCATGGTTGCAGCATCGGCGGCAATTCGCTGGTCGGCATGGGCGCGGTGGTGCTGAACGGCGCGGTGATCGGGCGCAACTGCCTGATCGGCGC
>JACCSN010000721.1 GCA_013812985.1 Hyphomicrobiales bacterium
GTGAAAAGGCCGGGGGCTTTGCTTGTCCCGTCCGGCACGGCTTCCGGCACCTCGCCCGGCGAGGAGGAGGTCAGGGCCATCGATGAGCTACTGGACGCATAGGGCGCGGGGTCTAGCAGAGCGCGCCGCGCAATGCACGTCGGCAAAGGCGTCCGCCTCGCGCGCCGTTGTCGCGCTCATGCGCATCGTGCTTGCCACGACAGCGTGAAGGGAGGTGAGGTCCCGGGCGGACCTACTGGCCGCGTTCCGGCCGGCCCTTGTCCGCGTCCTCGCCGTTCGCCGTCTCGGAATTCCCTGTGCCGACGTTGATATTCGCCTGCTCGCGCGATTGCCGCTCCAGTTCGTGGTCGATGACTTTCCGCGAGCCTTCCGGCGGATCCTTTTGCAGCTTGTGCGTTTCGTCGGGCATGGGAACGCTCCTCAGGTGTTGCACGGCAATGCACTACGCGCGCTTTTCGCCAAACCCGCCGGGCAGCCTCCGGTTCCGCTGCCCCGGTTGCAGGGCTCGGCGCAATAGCTGCGCCTCTCTGCGTCACGACATCAGCTAAGCGCCTGAGCCTTGGCCAGATCGACGCCTGCTCTGTCGAAATCGTCCATCGCGGCGGCGAGCGAGCCGCCGGTGTCGATGGCGCGGCAGGCGTCGTCGATCACCACGGCCTGGAAGCCGAGCTCGCGCGCATCGATCGCCGAGAAGCGAACGCAGAAGTCGAGAGCCAGCCCCGCCAGGAAGACGCGCTCGACGCCGCGCTCGCGGAGATAGCCGGCGAGGCCCGTGGCCGTGCGCTTGTCGTTCTCGCGAAACGCCGAATAGCTGTCGATCTCCCCATTCATCCCCTTGCGGATCACCAAGGTTGCGGCCGTTCTGTCGAGATCGGGATGGAAGTTGGCGCCTTCCGTCTCCTGGATGCAATGGCCGGGCCACAGCACCTGCTCGCCATAGGGCATCCGGATCACGTCGAAGGGGTTGAGTCCGAGCTGGGCAGGGTGCGAGCCGGCGAAAGATTTGTGGCCGGCCGGATGCCAATCCTGGGTGAACACCACCGTGCCGAAGACTGAGCCCGCCGGCTGGCGCAGGAGCCGATTGATGACGGGGACAACCTCGCCGCCGCCGGGAACGGCAAGCGCGCCGCCCTCGCAGAAATCGTTCTGGACGTCGACGACGATCAGCGCGTCGGACATGGGCGCTCCCGGCGGGGCTAATCGCAGGCACAGGTTCCCGCGATGGCGCGCCGCAGGATGGTTTGGAGCGGGCGATGGGGATCGAACCCACGACATTCAGCTTGGGAAGCTGACGTTCTACCACTGAACTACACCCGCGCTCAGGCCAATATGACCGATCCGGGCGCGCCTTTCCAGAGCCTTGCGCAATGGTTCGGAAGTCGACCCGCATCTGTCGCAGCATTCCCGTCGACGCAACCGGCCAGGAGGGGGATCGGCAGCTCCTATCCCGAGTTCCCCCGGTTCCACCCCCGCCCGTGATCGCCATAAGCCTCCCAGCCGTCCGCGGTCACCGCCAGTGTGTCCTCCAGCTTGATGAAGCCGCGCTTGGGATGCGGGAGCGTGGTCTCGATCGACAACACCATGCCGGCCCTGAGCGGCGCGTCGAAGTATTCGCCCGGATAGGGAACCGGCGCGCGGCTCGACAGCCGTGGCGCCTCGTGCGGGATGATCCCCATGCCGTGCGCCACGAAGCGCATGCCGTCGCGGTGGGGTGAGCGGGCGAGGACGGCTTCGGCGCTTTCGTAGATCTCCCGCCCGGTGACACCCGGCCGGATCGGCGCGCGCGCCGCCTGCTGGATGGCATCGATGTCGGCGAGGATGTCCTGCAGCTCGGCGTCGGGGTCGCCCAGGATCGCCATGCGGCAGAGATCGCCGATATAGCCGCGGTAATTGCCGCCGGAATCGAGCGACAGGACCTCGCCTTCCCGCCATGCCTGATCGGACGGCGCCCGGTTCCGGCTGGCGCCGGCCGCGATCAGGCAATATTCGAAGGTGAGCCCCCGCTTGACCTCTTCCAGGCGAAGCGCCTCGGCGATCTCCGCCTTGGTGGCGCCGGCGCCGTGGCCGGCGAAGACGGCCAGCATCGCGTCGACCACGCGCGTGGACGCCTCCTTGACGAGCGCCAGCTCTTCCGGACGTTTGCAGGCGCGGAGTTCCTCCAACGTCATCACCGCTTCGGCATATTCGCAATGGGGAAGCGCCGATCTGAGAGCAGCCTCCGCGTCGGCCGGGAGGAAGGACCGCTCGAGGCCGATCCTCCCCAAGGGCACCCCAAGGCTTGCCAGATGCAGGGCGGCAATCCGCATGGAATCCGCTGTGCTCCATGTGGTGAAGTCGAGATGCGGGACCCAGAATTTTCCGTGGTCCCGTTCATAGGATTCCATCCCATTGCCGATATAGAGCGCGAGATCCGGCCGCCCCCTGACATAGGCCAACGCCGGCAAATACCTGGACAGGCCGATCGCGTCCGAATAGTCGAAGAAGAAAAAGCGATAGCCGCCGAGCATGTACTGGATGTTGTGCTTCGACGTGACGATCAGCGCGTCGAGCTTGGCCTGATCCATGAGCTCGTCGAGATGAGCCGAATCGAATGGCGGGGCGTCGCTCTTGGCTGCCTCGACCCGGTACGCGGATCCTTCCGATTCCTGGACCTGTCGGGCGCCGTCCTGGCTCATCGTTCGACCTCCGCGCCGCCACCGGCGAACAGACAAACGTTGGTGTCAGCCAATCCCCCCTCCCTTGATCGTTGATTTCATCCTGCATCAACGAGCGCCCCGCTCATAGGCCTGGCCGAGCGCGGCCGGCAGGCTGGCCCGGCGGCCGAAGATCACGAGCACGATCATCACCGCCGCGAAGGGCA
>JACCSN010000027.1 GCA_013812985.1 Hyphomicrobiales bacterium
GCGATGCGCTTGGTGAGCGCGTTGAACTCCAGCGCCTTGGCGAAGCCGATCGCCTGGACGCCGTCGACCGGCTCGACGGCGAGGTCGTCGAGGGGAACAGCGAGCGGCACCTGGCAGCAGAGCTCGACGAGCTTTCGCGAGACGCGGGCCTGCTCCGCGAACTGGACCAGATTCTCGCGGCGTTTCGGCTGCTTGATTTCGCCGGCGCGGCTGAGGAGCGTTTCGAGGTCGCCATACTCGTCGAGCAGCTGCGCGGCGGTCTTGGGGCCGATGCCGGGGACGCCGGGCACGTTGTCGGTGGAATCGCCGCAGAGCGCCTGGAGATCGATCATCTTCTCCGGCCAGACGCCGAATTTCTCGTGCACGAAATCGCGGTCGATCAGCTGGTCGCGCATGGTGTCGACCATGGTGATGCCCGGCCGCACGATCTGCATCAGATCCTTGTCGTTGGCGACGATGGTGACGGCGGCGCCGGCTTTTTGCGCCTGGATGGCGTAGGTGGCGATGAGGTCGTCGGCCTCCCAGCCCTCCTGCTCGATCATGGGGAGGTTGAAGGCGGCGGTCGCCTGGCGGATCAGGCCGAACTGGGGGATGAGGTCGGACGGCGGCTCGGGGCGGTGGGCCTTGTAGTCGGAATAGATGTCGTTGCGGAAGGTCTTGGCGGAATAGTCGAAGACGACGGCGAAATGCGTCGGCCCCTGGTAGGCCTTCGCGCCGCCGGGCGCCGAGGTCGGCCCCTCCTGCAGGAGCTTCCAGACCATGTTGCAGAACACCAGCACCGCGCCGGTCGGCAGCCCGTCCTTCCGCGACATCCGCTGCGCCGTCTGCACGGCGAAGAAGGCGCGGAACATGAAGGTGGAGCCGTCGACCAGGATGAGGTGGTCGCCGGGCTTGATCGGGGCGGCGGCGTGTGGCGTGGGACGGGCGGCGGTTTCGCGGAGGGACATGTCGGAGATTTCGCCCGGCAGGCGGAGGATTTCAAGCGATCCGAAGCCATCGGGGGCCGTGGGTGGCGGGGCATAGGCCGAATTTGTCGAACCGTCTGCGTTGTCGTATGGTGCTGCGGATGCGGTTTGGGTGGGACGACCCCAAGCATCAGAGGAACATTCGTGAGCGCGCTTTCGGATTCGATCGAGCGACGCGGGTTTTCGAGAGCAGGACGATCGTTTGGGTGGACGACCGATTTGCCTATGGCGAGACGCGAATGCGCGCCCTTGGTGAAGTCGACGGCGAGCTTCTTCACGTCGTCTACACGGATCGGGGCGACATCAGGTGGATCATCTCGGCACGGCGGGCGAGCAGGAAGGAGCGGCGGTCATGGCGGTATACACCCTAGAAGAACTCAAGGCCCTCCCCAGCAGTTTCGATCGCGCGAAGTTCGACGCAACCACCGAAGAGGACATCCGGCGCCATATGATCGAGGACGGGCAGGATCCGGACGAGGAGCTGCCGGGCAATTGGGAGCTCGTGGTGCCGCCGCAGGTCGTGCGCGAGAAGCTCGGAATGACGCAGGAGGAGTTCGCCAAGGCCCTCAAGGTGCCTGTGGAGACGTTGCGGTCCTGGGAGCGGGACCCCCTAAGGCTCGACCCGGCAGTCAACTCGCTCTTGGCGATCGTCTACAGGATGCCGGAGGCATTGAAGGCGCTAGCCGCCTGAGGCTCTGGCACGGAGGCGTGCTCGCCGCAGCTTCGGTTCAGCTTCTCAGGAAAGCACCTTACCGGTTGGCAGCCCGACCTTCCGCGACATCCATTGCGCCGTCTGCACGGCGAAGAAGGCGCGGAACATGAAGGTGGAGCCGTCGACCAGGATGAGGTGGTCGCAGGGTTTGATAGGCGCGCGGACGCGCGAGGTGGGGGCGAGCATGGGGAAATGTTGCCTGACCAGCTTACGAATTCAACGGCGACTGGTTCCACCTCTAAAAGCTTCGGCGGTGACTGGACGCCGAGGGTGAGCAAGACTGCATCTTCCAGTTGACTCAAGCCGGCAGCCAATGACGATTGGCGCCACCCGTGTTTGCGATTGATTCCAAACATGATGAACGAGGACGGGCGGAGGCTGCAACGGGATGGTTGGTTCGACATTCAAGACGAATCCTTACAGCCTTCATGAGCTTCTCGTGAATTGCCAAAAGGGCGTCCTGCAGCTGCCGGATTTTCAGCGCAGCTGGGTCTGGGATGAAGATCGCATCAAGAGCCTTATCGCATCCGTGTCGCGCGCATTTCCAATAGGCGCGCTCATGACGCTGGACACTGGGGGCGAGGTGGATTTCAGGCCGCGCCCTGTTGAGGGAGCGCCAGCGCCGGCAAAGGATGAGAGGCCGCGCTCGCTTCTTCTCGATGGTCAGCAGCGAATGACATCATTGTTCCAGGTCACCCTGCGCGGCAAAGTGGTCGACACGATCACGCCTAGTAAAAAGCGGGTCAGACGCTGGTTCTACATCGACATCCGGGAGGCACTCGACCCGTCCGTGGAGCGCGACGATGCGATCATCTCGGTGCCAAGAAAACAGAACCGTTGCAAGAGATTTCGGAAGGGACGTCGTGCTCGATCTCACGAGCAACTAGAAGGAATTCAAGGCGCTAATGTACCCGGTCTCGCGAGTCTTCGACTGGGATGATTGGCAAGATGGATTTGATAACTACTGGAGTGGTGTGGAGCACGAGCCGATACGAAAAGAATTCCGCAGGTTCAAAAGAGAGGTTCTTGAAAATTCTAAGAACTACGACGTGCCGGTGATTGCGCTCGGGTCGAGTACCTCAAAGGAAGCTGTTTGCGTCGTATTCGAGAAAGTCAATACCGGGGGCAAGCCGCTCGACGCCTTCGAGCTTGTCACGGCGATGTACGCGGCAGAGGGTCATGAACTCCGGCGCGATTGGTACGGGAAGGGAGCTGAACTGGGCCGCCAACACCGGCTGGCGGTTACCGGCCGTTTCGGGGACGAGGCAACCGGAATCCTGTCAGAGGTGTCGAACACCGATTTTCTTCACGCGGTGTCGCTGTTCCACACGCGCGAGCGGCGGCGGGAGGCGGAATCGGCGGGGAGGCGCGGCAAAGAGCTTCCTGCTGTGAGCGGCAACCGGCAAGCGCTGCTGAATCTGCCGCTGCATGCCTACTTGAAATACCAGGAACAGGTGGAGGCCGGCTTCGTCCGAGCGGCAAAGTTTCTGTATCTCCTGCATGTTTACCGTGTGTTCGACCTACCTTACCAGACCCAGATCATACCGCTCGCTGCAATCCTCGCCGACATCGGGGACGCTTGGGAGCACGAGGCGAACCGCGCCAAGCTCGTCCAATGGTACTGGAACGGAGTGTTCGGTGAACTATACGGCTCGGCGGTCGAGAGCCGAATCGCCCGCGATTTCATGGAAGTACCCGCGTGGCTGAAGGGGGCCGCCTCCCCACCACCATTCGTGATGCAACATTCCGAGCCGAGCGTCTGAAGACAATGCGCATGCGGCTCTCGGCCGCTTACAAGGGTGTCAACGCATTGCTCATGAAGGAGGCCGCCCAAGACTTTCGCTCAGGTCAGAAGTTCGACCATACGGCTTTCTTCGGCGAGAATGTCGATATCCATCATATATTCCCGAAGGCGTGGTGCGCGGCGCAGGGCATCAGGGCCGAGGTTTACGACTCCATCATCAATAAGACTCCGCTTTCTTACAGGACGAACCGGATCATTGGCGGAGCAGCGCCTTCTGATTACCTCGCCAAGCTGGAAACCGGGAATGCGGACACCCCGCCAATCCCACGCGCCAACCTGGAGAGATATCTCGCTTCGCACCTCATCAACCCAGCCCTTTTGTTGGCGGACGACTTTCAGGCGTTCATGGCTGACCGACAATCCCGCCTGTTGAAACTCATCGAGCAGGCGACCGGCCAGGCGGTTTATCGGGATAAGCGGCCAGAAGAAGGTGAGGAAGCAGAGACAGACGGCGAGCTTGCCGAAGCGGAACTCACGCTGTCCGCAGGAGGCGAAGGAGAATCGGCCGGGTTCGACCCGCGCGAGCGACAGCGTCAGGGCGCTTATCTCGCGGCGGAGTTTCCAGAGAGAACAGGCTTCCAGGACGCGAACTATCGTCTACTTCCGGAACACGCAGGCTGCAACCTTGCACCCTCCATAAGGGACTTGGCACCTACATACTTCGCCAGCAACGGTATCGCATGGCACACCCATGCCAATCATGGGCTGTCGTCTCAGGTATGCTGCCTCAACTTCCTGATGCCTCTCGCCAGACGGCCCGATCTGCTGGCGCGGCTGGTGGGGAGCGCGCTTGGAATAAGCGATCCGGAGATGCTCCCTGTCGAGCCAGGGCCTGATAGCCGCCCCTGGTTTATCGGCTTCGAATGGATTGGCGGCGATTACCTGAACGAGGCTGGATCAAATGGCGCTCGCAAACGTGGCGCCCATTGCACCAGCGCCGATGCCGTCGTGCGTTTCCGGCACACCGGCATCACAGAGACGCTTCTTGTCGAATGGAAATACACCGAGCGATACGGCCAGCCCATCCCGCCCGACGGCAACGAGACCCGAACCCGCCGTTATAAAGGCCTCGCTTTTGGTCCCAGCGGCCCTATTCGCAACGACTTAAAACTTAGGCTGGAAGATTTCTTCTGGGAGCCGTTCTACCAGCTCCTTCGCCAACAGATGCTGGCCTCCGAGATGCAGAAAGCACGGGAACAGGGTGCCGATCGGGTTCGCGTGCTCCACATCGGCCCGGCCGGCAACAGGGCGCTTACGAAAGTCACCTCTCCGGCTCTGCAGCGCTTCGGCGATAACGCCTTCCAGGTATTTCGCTCCCTGTTGATCCGCCCCGACGATTTCGTCAACCGCTCCACAGAGGATTTATTTGGGCCATACATTGCGGAGCTCGCTCAGTCTGACCCTTGGTCCGCATATCTCGCTCGCCGCTACGCCTTTGTATTCGATCCGGTTGTTTCCGTCGCAAACGGCTGAGCGCGCGATACGAGCCTGGCATCGGATCTCATTCCGCCGCCACCATCGCCCCTCCCCGCTCCCGCCGAGCCGTGTCAATCCGCGCCCAGCTCGGCCGCTCGAACAGGAAGCGGCCCCAGCCGGACCATTCGACCAGCGCGTAGAGGACGATCGGGCCGATGATGCCGGCGAGCGTGACGAGGACGGAGATCGTGCCGACATCGGCGATGAGGCCGGCTTTGAGGAGGATCGTGCGACTCACCACCATGGGCAGGAAGAAGGCCAGGTAGATGACGATCGTATGGGCGCCGAGCCAGGAGAGCGGCGCGGCGAGCGGGGTGCGGGCGAGGAGGGTGGAGCCGGCGATGATGGCGAGGACGCCGGCGAAGCCGAGGGCCAGGCTGACGACCGGTAGGTCGGAGTAGCCGCCGAAGGCCAGCAGGCCGTTCAGCACGGCCCAGACGGCCAGGCCGAGGAGCGCCGTCGGCCGGTCGGCGTAGGCCTTGTCGGCGAAGCGGAAGACATGGGTGGCGAAGAGGTAGCCGGAATAAAAGTAGACGAAGCGGGAGGCGAATTCGTCGATGAGGACGGAGCCGGTGTGGATCGGCAGGATCTCCAGCGCCGCCGCGACGCCCCAGACGAGCAGCCACGGCACGTTCTTCAGGAGCCGCGTGACCACCAGGAAAAGCGCCAGGTGGTAGATGAACCAGAGCGTGCCCCA
>JACCSN010000138.1 GCA_013812985.1 Hyphomicrobiales bacterium
GGATGCAGCAGAGGTGCAGCCTGGCACGCCGACGCGGCGTTCGACATCACACCGCCCCTAACCCCTCCCCACGAGGGGGAGGGGGACGCGCTCAGCCGGAATCGTTGATTGCGTCGATCGGTTCTGCATGACTTTTTCTGAGCATCTGACATCTGTGAATCCAGTTGCGGCGAGCATCGTCGTCATGCCCGCAGCTGGCTCTGCCGTCCATAGATGAGCATGAGGAGAAGAAGCACGGCGCCGAAAATCACCTGCCGCCCCCAGAAATCGATCTCCAGCGTGGTGAGGACGCTCTGCAAGAGCGTCAGCGCGATCGCTCCCGCCGCGGCGCCCGTATAGGTGCCGGAACCGCCGGCGAGCGAGGTGCCGCCGATGACGACCGCGATGATGGACGGGAGCACATACTGGTCGCCGACGCTGATGAAGGAGTTCACCGTATAGCCGAGCAGGCACAGCCCGCCGAGCCCGGCGAGCAGGCCCGACAGGCCATAGAGGAGGATGCGGAGCCGGCCGACGCGCCGGCCGCTGAGGATCGCGGCGCGTTCGTTCGAGCCCATCGCGTAAAGCGCGTAGCCGAACGAGGTTCGCCGGAGCAGGAACCACATCGCCACAGCGATCAGCACCCACAGGAACAGGATTCCGGGAATCCCGAAGACGAGCGGCCGGACCACGAAGCCGGTCAGCGCCGGCGCGGCGTTGCCCGAGGGCGCGCCGCGCGAGATCGCCACCAGCGCGCCCTGGATCACCGTCATCATGCCGAGCGTCATGACGAGCGGCGGGATGCGCAGCAAGGTGACGCCGAGCCCGTTGACGATGCCGATCAGGAAGGTGACCGCCCCGGTGACGAGGATCGCCGGCACGATGCCGCGGTTCTCCCCGTCCATGACGTTGCCGGCGATGACGGCGCCGATCGAGATGAGGGCGCCGACGGAGAGATCGATCCCCTCGCGGCCGCCGATGATCACGAGGTTCTGCCCGGCCGCCACGATGCCGAGGATGGCCGAGACGACGAGGAGGCGCATGATCTGGTCGCCGCGCGCGAAGCCGGGCGAGACGATTTCGCCCACGGCGAGCAGGGCCGCGATGACCAGGGCGGCGAGGACCAGCGGGTTGGAGATGAGGCGCAGGAGCCTTTGGGCGGCGGGCATCGCGCCGCCCTAGCGCCGCGCCAGGAAGACGCCGCCGGCCAGCGCCGCCAGCACGATCAGGCCCTGCACCAGCGTCTGGTATTCGAACGGCAGCCGGGCGAAGAAGATGACGTTGCCGATCATGCCGACGACAAGCGCGCCGAGCACGGAGCCGAGCGCCCCGCCCGAGCCGCCGGCGAGCGCCGTTCCGCCGAGGACGACGGCGGAAACCGAGGCGAGCGCCAGGCGCTGCCCGAGCAGCGGGTCGCCGCTCGCCGTCTCACCGGTCAGGCAGAGCGCGGCGATCGCGGCGAACAGCCCGGACAGGACATAGGCCGCGATGCGCACCCGCTCGACCGCGATGCCGGTCTGGAAGGCCGCCTGCCGCAGCCCGCCGACCGCCTTCAGCCGCCGCTGGAACGGCCGCCGCGCAATGAATGCGGCGACGAGGAGCGCCCCGATCAGCACCCAAAGGACGACGGGAACGCCGAGGAGCGCGCCGGCGTACGAGCGCCAGAAGAGCGCCGGCACCGGCAGGCCCGCCTGCGGCAGCACCCAGAGCGCGAGGCCGGCGAAGATGATGCCGGTGGCGAAGGTGGTGACGATCGGCTGAAACCGCAGGACCGCGATGAAGAAGCCGTTGGCGAGGCCGCAGAGGACGCCGACTGCAAGCCCCGCGGTGAGGCCTGTCAGCACACCAGCACCGCTCTCGCCGAACCCGGCGATGGACGTCACGGTGACGACATTCACCAGCGCCGCGATGCTGCCGACCGATAGATCGATGTCCCCGGCCAGCACCACGTAGGTCTGGCCGATCGCGACCAGAATGAGCGGCAGGAACGTCGTCAGGTTCGAGCGTAGGACGCCCGGCTGGAAGAGGTTCGGTTGCAGGTAGGCGTTGGTCGCCAGGAGGGCCAGGAGGGCGAACGCCGTGACCAGCCAGGTCTGGCCGCGCAAGGCCGTAGCCGCGAGCTTCACGCAGCTTCCCCGTAGGCCGCGCTGGTGAGGTGGAAGTCGTCGAGCGTGTCGCCCTTCAGCTCGCGCGCGATCCGGCCGCTGTTCATCACCAGCACGCGGTCGCAGTTCTCGATCAGCTCCAGGCTCTCGGAGGAATAGAAAAGGATGGCCGCCCCGCCTTCGGCCATGTCCCGCATCAGCGCGAAAAGGTCGGCCTTGGCCGCGAGATCGATGCCCCTGGTCGGATCGTCGAGGAGCAGGATGCGCGGCTCGATGGCGAGCCAGCGGCCGATGAAGACCTTTTGCTGGTTGCCGCCGCTCAGCGCGCCGACGGGATCGTCGAGCCCGGCGAACTTGGTTTTCAGCGAGTCGGCAACGCTCCGGGCGCGCTCTTTCAGCCTGCGCGGCGCGACGATGTACGGCCGCTCGCGCACAAGCGTCGCCGCGACGATGTTCTCGAAGATGGAGCGGCCGTGAAAGGCGGAATCGCGGCCCCGGTCGCCGGAGACATAAGCGAGGCCGAGCCGGATCGCCTCGGCCGGGCTGCCGATCGTCACCGGGTCCCCGTCGATCGCGAGCCGGCCGGCGCGGAATTTTGGCGAGCCGAACAGGCCGCGCAGGAGGCTCGACTGCCCTTGGCCCTGCAGCCCGCCCAGGCCGACGATCTCGCCGGAGGCGAGGTCGAGCGAAGTGTCGCGCACCCGCTCGCCGGACACGGCCGCGACGCTGAGCAGCGCGCCGCGACCGGATGCGACAGGGGGCGAGCGCCGCCCAGCGGCTTTCAGCGCATCGCCAACCATGTGCCGGACGACCTCGTCCTGCGTGGTGTCGCCGGCAGCCAGCTCGGCCACGGTCGCGCCGTTGCGCATGACGGTGATCCGCTCGGCGATCTCGAACACCTCGTCCAGCCGGTGCGAGATCAGGATGGAGGACACGCCCTCGGTCTTGAACCGTCGCAGGATGTCGAAGAACACGTCGACCTGCGCCCGGTCGAGCGCGGCCGTGGGCTCGTCGAGGATCAGGATTCTGGGCCGGCGGGCGAACGCCTTCAGGATTTCCGTCAGCTGCCGCTGGTCCGGCGACAGCGAGGCGACCGGGGCGGCAGGCGTAAAACCCTTGCCCGCGACGGCCGCAAATACGGCGATGAGCGCTTCCGCTTCCCGCCGAAGCCGCCGGCGATCGGCGAAGCCGCCCGCGCCGCGCGGTTCGTGGCCGAGGAAGAGATTGTCCTCGACCGAAAGCTGCGGGACGAGGCTAAGCTCCTGGTAGAAGAGGCTGATCCCGAGCGCTTCGGCATCGAGCGGCCGGCGGATGTCGACGTCCTTGCCGCCGACCCGAATAGCGCCGGCGCTCTTGCGCACCGTGCCGGCGATGATCTTGCAGAGCGTGCTCTTGCCGCAGCCATTGGCGCCGAGGAGTGCGTGGACCTCGCCCTCGGCGACCCGGATGCGGCCGTCACTCAGCGCCACGACCGCTCCGAAGCGCTTCTCGACGCCCTCCGCCTCCAGCGCGAGTGTCATGCGGGTTCCGTGGTTGAAGGGGCCTCAGGCGCGATGGCGACCCTGAACGGCGACGAGACGGGGTCTGACCCCGGATGGGTCAGACCCCACCCTGCCTTACTGGAAAAACTCCGCCGCCTCATCGATCGTGAGCACCTTGCTCACGGCCCAATGGCCCGGCTTGCCCTCCGCCTGCGCCTGAATTTCCGCGAGATTTTCGGCGTTGACGAACGGGATCGGGATGTAGATCGCGTTGCCGTAGACGCCGCCGAAAACGCCGTCCTTGAACTCCTTGCCCATCAGGCGGTGAACGGCGACGTTGAGGGCGCTGGCCATCACGCCCGGCGGGTTCACCGACGAGCCCGTATTCAGCTCCTCCGCCACCCATTGATCGAGGAAGTCCTTGCGGATCTCGCCGGTCGCCGCGATCTGGCCCTTCTTGCCCGCCGCCTCGATGGCGCGCCAGGCGCCGGCGGCCATGCCGTCCTGGACATAGACGCCCTGCAAGTCGGGATAGGTGGCGAGCAGGTTCTGCATGGCCTGCTGGCCTTTGGCCTGATCCCAATCGGCGTTCGCTTCGTTGACGATCCTGATGTCCGGATGCACCGCCAGGGCTTCCTGATAGCCCTCGACGCGCATCTGGTTGGCGGGATGGCCGGCGACGCCGTTGATGGCGACGACGTTGCCTTTGCCGCCGATCGCCTCGGCCAGCCACTCGCCACCTTTGCGGCCCCACTCCTTTTGATCGATGCCGACGTAGATGGCGTCGGGCGAGGACACCTCGGCATCAGTCGCCACGACCAGGATGCCGGCGGCCTTGGCCTGGGCGAAGACCGGGTCGAAGGCCGTCGGGCTGTTCGGGTTGACGATGATGGCATCGACGCCCTGGTTGATGAAGTTGCGGATATGGCCGATCTGTCCCTGCACGTCGACATCGTTGCTCTGCACGATCAGCTCGACCTCGACGCCGCGCTCCTTCCAGGCTTCCGCCGCGGCTTGCGCCTCCTCGATCATCTGGGTGCGCCATTCGCTGCCGACCCAGCCGTTCGAAAGGCCGATGGTGAAATCCTGCTGCGCCTGGGCACCGCCGGCGAAGAGCGCGGCAAATCCGATGGCAAGTGCAATTTTTCGCATGAGGCGAATCCTCCTGAAATTTGGGCCCGATTGAGAGCGATCTAAAGGGTCGGGCACGTCGAGGTCAATTCAGCCGCCGGCCTTCCCCACGGCAGGGAATCCAGGTTAACACTCATTTGAGCTGAAGGATTTGGAGCAGGAAGTGCGGGCTCCAGCTGGCGGTTTTGCGGCGTGTCTTGACGCTTCCCTTGGCCTTGTTGGCGCGTACGAGGC
>JACCSN010000140.1 GCA_013812985.1 Hyphomicrobiales bacterium
CGAATGGCCCACCACCCAGCCGACATCGGACGCCGCCCAGAAGACCTCGCCCGGCGCGATGTCGTAGATGGCCGACATCGACCATTTCAGCGCCACCATGTGGCCGCCATTGTCGCGCACCACGCCCTTGGGCTGGCCGGTCGTGCCCGACGTGTAGAGGATGTAGAGCGGATCGGTGGCGGCCACCGGCACGCATTCCACCTCCCGTCCGGCGGCTAAAGCGCGCCCGACCTCTTCCGCGTAGTCGCCGTCGCGTCCCGGCGTCAGCTCGCACGGTTGAACCGCGCGCTGGAGGATGAGGCAACTGTCCGGCTTGTGGCACGCGCGCGCTATCGCCGCGTCGAGGAGCGGCTTGTAAGGGATGATCCGACCCGCCTCGATGCCGCACGACGCCGCGACGATGAGCTTCGGCGTGGCGTCGTCGATGCGGACGCTGAGCTCCGGCGCCGCGAAGCCGCCGAAAACGACGGAATGGATGGCCCCGAGGCGGGCTGAGGCGAGCATGGCGAACAAGGCTTCGGGGACCATGGGCATGTAGATGATCACCCGGTCGCCCTTGCCGACGCCGCGGTCGCGGAGCACGGCGGCCAGAGCCTGCACCTCCGCCAGGAGCTCAGCATAGCTGATCTTCCGCTTCGCGCCGGCAGCCGGGCTGTCAAGGATGATGGCGGTCTCGTCCGGGCGGCGCGCCGCGTGCCGGTCGACGCAATTCCAGCAAGTGTTGCACAGAGCGCCGGGGAACCACCGGCCGGCGACGCCGCGCGCGGGGTCGAACACCTTGTCCCAGGGCTTCACCCAGTCGACCTCCGCCGCGGCCGCGGCCCAGAAGGCGTGCGGGTCGGCGCGCCAGGCGCCATAGACCTCGGCGTAACGGCTCGTCATGGCGCTCCCTGAGCAGCCTACGTCGGGGCGCAGTAGCGGACGGCGGTGCGTCTGTCCATGGCGCGAAATCAGGCGTCAGCCGCGGGACCTTGCGTTCGCTGAATTTTCGCCGCCATAAGATTAAATATTCTAGCCACAATGATGACAGAAGTGTACTGTGACTTCAGAACCTCAAAGCACTAATTTTGCCTTCGTCGGCTCCTCAGGGAATTTAGCGCGACATGAGCTGGGTTGTGTGCGGATTGAACTAATTTTCCCTTCTCTTTTCTTGCTGCACGACTACCCGGGAATGACTCGCTCGCGGGAGGCGGCGGGGACGACGCGCCGTTTTGGGACAGCGGCCGTGATCGCCTGAACGGCGGCACAGACAACGACGCCCTGGTTGGAGGGACGGCAGCCGTGGCGGCGATTCGGTCTTGGTCGTGAATTACCTCGCCAGCCACACGGCAAATCAGATCCTGGACGACATCATCATCTGATCCGGCCGGCGTTTCGCAGAGCGGCGCCTCGGTCCTGAGGCGCCGTTTGCCGGCAGTTCAGACAGGGTGAATCCGCATGCCCAAGGCTTCTCCGCACTTTGCTTGTTCAACCTGGCGCAATAGCTTCTCTGATCGAGATGGTGAGGGGCCGACCGGCATAACTTGATGAACGGCGCCCTAGACGGGCCTCGATCGGCGCAGGCCCGCCAGCGGTCTGAGCCTACCCGGCTCAGGCCGCCTTCTTCTCCGCCTCGGCCAGCCTGACCAGCCGCGTCAGGATCGTCGCCGCGCCCTTCAGCCGGTCGATGCCTTGCGGCCAGTCGCGGATGAAGACGACCCGCTGGTCGGGGCGGAGTTTTGCCATCGAGCCCTGCTCGCCGATGAAGCGGACGAGGCCGGCGCCGTTCTCGAAGGTGTTGTTGCGGAAGGCGATCACCACGCCCTTGGGGCCGGCATCCACTTTCTCGACGTTCGCCCGGCGGCAGAGCGACTTTACGAAGACGACCTTGAGGAGATGATCGACCTCGTCCGGCAGCGGGCCGAAACGGTCGATCAGCTCGGCCCCGAAGCCGTCGATGTCGCGCGCGTCGTCGAGATCGGCGAGGCGGCGGTAGAGGCTCATGCGGAGCTGCAGGTCCGGCACATAGGTTTCGGGGATCATCAGCGGCGTGCCGACGGTGATTTGCGGCGACCAGCGACCGTCGGACGCCTCGTCGCCGCCGGCCTTCAGGCTGGCGACCGCTTCCTCCAGCATCTGCTGGTACAGCTCGAAGCCGACCTCCTTGATGTGGCCGGACTGCTCCTCGCCGAGGAGGTTGCCGGCGCCGCGGATGTCGAGGTCGTGGCTAGCGAGCTGGAAGCCGGCGCCTAAAGTATCCAGCGATTGCAGCA
>JACCSN010000169.1 GCA_013812985.1 Hyphomicrobiales bacterium
GCTCCCTCGACGGGCCAGTCTGGTACTTCGCCTACGGCTCCAACATGAACGATCTCCTTCCTCGACGGCAAGGCCCGGGAGTGACCGAAGTCGTCACTGGGACCCGGAACCGTCGTCGTTGGCTGCCCTGGATCGGCGGTCTTCTCGGGATCGCGGCGCTGGCCTGGGTGCTGCGCGGATTCGACCTTGATCGCTTTCTCGCTATCCTCGCCGGCGCTGACGCGCGGTTCGTCGCACTCGTCCCGCTCGCCATCATGGGTGAGCAGTTCGTCCGCGCCTGGAAGTGGCGTCAGCTCCTCTCCCCGCTGCGCCCGATCGGCACGCTCTACCTCTTCGGCACGATCATGGCCGGCTATCTCCTGGCCATCCTCGTGCCGTTCGGTTTCGGCACGATCGCGCGATCGTGGCTCGTCGCCCGCCGGGAGACCCTCAAGCTCCCGTCTGTGCTGGCGACGGTCGCGTTGGATCGGCTGACCGACGGCATCGTCTTCGCCTGCCTTGCGCCGGTCGCCTTGCTCTCCGTCGTCTTTCCCGACCCGACCGGCGGCATCCGCGCTGGCTTGATCTGGGGGAGCGCGGGCAGTTTTGCCCTCTTTGCCGTGGCCCTCCTTGCCCTTGTCGGCTATCGGCGCGGCGCTCTCTCGCCTGGCGGACGGCTCGCGCGGCTCCTCGGGCGCCTTCCCACTCGTCTCGGCGAGCCGACACGCCGGCTCGCCGCCTCTTTCGCGGAAGGCATCGTCTGGCCCAGTCAGGCTTGGCGGGGCATCGGCATCGTGGCCGCGAGCGTCGCCATCAAGCTCATCGCCGCGACGCATTTCCTGTGGGCAGGCCTCGCCTTCGGCGTGGTGATCGAGCCGGGGCAGTATCTTTTTCTGATCGTCTTCCTCGGCTTCCTGATCATCCTCGGGCATTTCGCCCGCGTGGCCGGCAGCTTCATCATCGGCGCGGTGTTTGCGCTTGGGCTGTTCGGTGTCGAGGAGGAGCAGGCGCTCGCGATGGTGCTGATCGTCGAGGCGGCCAATCTCCTCAGCATCGCCGCGATCGGCGCTCTGTCGCTCTGGTGGCAAGGCGTGGAACTCGGCGAGCTGCGTGAGCCCAAAGGAGAAGATGGTGGGCGATGCGTTTAGCCCAAAGCGCCGGTTCTGGCGGATCACCACGGCCGGCGTCCTTTTCCAGGGTGGCGCGGCGGCGGTGGACACGAGCACCATCGTGGCCGCGTTGGTTCACGGGCTGACCGGCAGCACCTTCGCCGTCGGCACGGCGGCGGCCATTACGCGATATGGCTGGCTTTTTCCGCAAGTCATCGTTGGCTATCTCGCCCAACAGCGGCGCCGCCGGCTGCCGTTCTACAAGCTGGGCGCCTTCGGGCGCGTTGCTTGCCTGATCGGGGTGGCCGGTCTTGTCGCGACCGCCGGTGACCGGCCCGGCTCGGCAGCGATCGCAGCCTTCTTTGTCTTATGGACGGTCTATGCTTTCGTCAGCGGCATCGTCGCCGTGCCTTACAACGACATCGTCGCCCGCTCGATCACCTCGGAGCGGCGCAGCCGCATGCTGGCGATCCGGTTCTTCGGCGGCGGCCTCCTAGCGCTCGGTGTGGCCGCAATCGCGGACCGGCTGCTCGATTCCTTCTCACTCCCGGCGGGCTATGCCGCCGTTCTCATTGTGGGAGCACTCCTGCTCCTGGCGTCCGCTCTGTCCTTCGTATCGGCGGGCGAGCCCGAGGCGCCGCCGCCGCCGGAACACGGGCACGGCTTCGGCCAATTCCTCCGGGCCGGCATGGAGGTCTTCCGCGCCGACCGGCGCTTTCGGCTGTTCCTCTATGCCCAGTGGCTCGGCGGCGCCGTCACCATGGCGCTGCCGTTCTACATCCTCCTGGCGACCGCCGGATCAGGCACGTCGTCATACGTCGCGCTGCTCTTGGGCGCGCAGACGGCAGGCGCGCTCATCTCCAATCCGCTTTGGGGCTGGTGGGGCGACGCGCGCGGCAAGCGCAGCCTGCTCGAAGGCGCCGCCGCGATCGGCGCGCTGGCGCCGCTCCTGACGCTTGCCTGGATCGCGACCGGCCGCGCCACGCCCGTCCTTCCCGTGTTCACAATCATCTTCGTTCTTCTGGGCGCGGCCGGCAACGCCACGACCATCGCGTATCTCGGCTATCTGATGGAGATCTCGCCGGACGACCGGAGACCAGCCTATAGCGGATATTTTAACGCGCTCGCGGCTCCCGCGGCGCTCCTGCCCATTGTCGGTGCGGCAATCGCGGCGGCCGGGTCCGACGGTGCTGTATTCGCGACGAGCGCTACCGCCGCTCTCCTGCAGTTCTTTGCCGTTCGTCGCTTGCGCAGGATCAAGATTGGAGAAGATCGATGAGGAATCTGCGCCTGTCGATCGCTCGATGGCTGCGCCGCCGGATCGCGCAGTCCTGGTTGCTGTCCCGGAACCACTACCGCCTGCACGGGATCCTACTTACCGGCCGGCCGACGGACGAGGTCTGGTACTTCGCCTACGGAGCCAACATGCACGACAGCGCCTTCCGCGAGCGCCGCGGCATGCGCCCGCTCGAATGGCGTCCCGGCAGGGTCGAGGGTTATCGGCTGCGCTTCAACCTGGAGGGCCGCCCGAAGGGCAAGGCGGCGCCCGCCAATATCTGCCTCGACCCGGATGCCGAGGTCTGGGGCGTCCTCTACAAGATCACCCGAGCGGGCCTTCTGCAGCTGGACGCGACCGAGGGAGTGCCCGGCCGCCGCTATCGGCCGATCTGGCTGGACTCCAAGGACATCGACGGCAATCCGATGAAGGCGGTGACCTACATCGCTGAAGGCAAGGAGACCGATGGCAATCCCTCGCTCCGCTATCTGACGCTCCTACGCGAGGGCGCCCGCGTCCATGGGCTGCCCGCCCATTGGCTGCGGTTCCTCGATGACGTGAAGCATGCGCAATAGGAACCACCGATCCGCCGCCCAGGCTCGCCTTCCGCCGAGTCGGGACGACGATCGTCCGCTCTCGAAGATGAAGATCGCGACCGGCGCGGCGATCCTACTCGTCCTCGCTGGAATTTACTGGTGGCTGTGGGAGTCCGGCGCACTGGAGGCGCTTGGGGACGAGCAGGCGCTGCGGGACCAAATCCAGCGCCTTGGCATCTGGGGACCGCTGGGGATCATCATTC
>JACCSN010000195.1 GCA_013812985.1 Hyphomicrobiales bacterium
CCGGATCGAAGCCGTGACTGCCTCCCGGACGGCAGCGCCACAGCCGCGCCAGCCCCATCCAGCCGCCGCCCCAGAGCCCGTGGCGGGCAATCGCCATCTCGGTGAATTCCGAGCAGGTCGGCAGATGCCGGCAGGTGCGGCCGGCGATGCCGGACAGTGTGTAGCGATAGAAGCAGATGAGCCCGCGGGCCGCGAGCGCGGGGATACGAACGATCAAGTCGACCGTTGTTGGATCGGACCTCTTGCCGCTCGCGTGCTTTTCCATGCCCCTTGCCATCCGGCTCATCTCCCGCGCCGCCGACTTCGCCGCCCGCCGCCACTCAGGCCAGGCGCGCAAGGGCCAAAGCGGCGCGCCCTATCTCAACCACCTGGCGGAGGTCGCCGCGCTGGTCGCCGGCACTGCGGACGGAGCCGACGCGGAACTGGTGGCCGCCGCGTGGCTGCACGACGTCGTGGAGGACGAGCACGCCACGGCCGACGAGGTCGAGGCGCTGTTCGGCCGACGAATTTGCGGCCTGGTCCAGGAGCTCACCGACGATATGACCCTCCCGAAGGAGGAGCGCAAGCGCCGCCAGGTCGAGGAGATCGGGGCCAAGAGCCCCGGCGCGCGCCTTCTCAAGCTCGCCGACAAGGTCAGCAATGTGCGCGGGGTCAACGACGATCCGCCGGCGGATTGGTCGGCGGACGAGTTGCGCTCTTATGTCGAGTGGGCGGTTTCTGTCGTCGATGCGGGCTGCCGTGGAATCGATGGGGGTTTGGAAGCCGCATTCGACAGCGAGGTCGCGCGGCTCAACTCCGCGGCGACCAGCTGATCGCTTGTCGAGGCTCGGTTTCGTTTCGCCGCGCCTCGATCTGATCGACCGCGTCCACCACCGCGTCGAAGGTGAGCATGGTTGAGGCATGACGAGCCCGGTATTCGCGCACCGGCTGCAGATATTTCAGGTCCGCCCAGCGGCCCTGCGGCGGCTCCCCATCGTCCTTCAGCATCCTACGCACCGTCTGTCGCAGGTCGCGGAGCTCATCAGGCGTTGAACCGACGACATTCCGCGCCATGATGGAGGACGACGCTTGGCCGAGCGCGCACGCCTTGACGTCATGCGCGAAGTCGGAGACGCGGCCATCGGCGATCTTCAAATCAACGGTGATCGTTGAGCCGCAAAGGCGCGAATGCGCGCGCGCCGTGGCCTCAGGCTCCGCAAGCCTCCCGATCCGCGGGATATTGCCCGCAAGCTCCAGGATCTTGCCGTTGTAAATGTCATCGAGCATGGCGCGCTTGAGCAGTTGGTTAAAGGTTCATCATGTCTATATAGGAACGAGGGAGCCGTCGCTGCCATTCCACCGCCGCGCGGCAAGGACGAAATTATGAGCTTCAGCGTAAAGAGATTAGAGGAAGACGACAATTCGAATGCCGAGTCCGTCGTGCTGAAACGCCCGACACGCCAGGAAGCGGAAGCCGCTGTCCGCGTTCTGATTGCCTGGGCCGGCGACGACCCCGGCCGCGAAGGCGTCACCGACACGCCGAAGCGTGTGGCCAAGGCCTACGAGGAACTTTATTCCGGCTACGCTCATGATCCGAAAGAGGTCTTGACGACGACGTTCAAGGACGTCGGCGGCTATCAGGACATGGTGCTGGTCCGCGACATTCCGTTCTACTCGCACTGCGAGCACCACATGGTCCCGTTCATGGGCCAGGCGCATATCGCCTACTACCCCGTCGGCGGCGTGGTCGGACTTTCCAAGCTGGCGCGGCTGGTCGACATCTATGCCAAGCGCCTGCAGACGCAGGAGACGATGACGGCGCAGATCTCCGACGCTCTGGAGGAATTCCTGGGCGCCCGCGGCGTCGCCGTGATGCTGGAGGCCGAGCATATGTGCATGTCGATGCGCGGCGTGCAGAAGGCCGGCGCATCGACGATGACGTCACGCTTCACCGGCGTCTTCAAGGACGATTCAGCGGAGCGCGAGAAGTTCCTGAACCTCGTCCGCCCCTCCTACAGGTTAAGCGCCGGAACGTCCGCCATGTCCTCGGCGTCCGATCGGATGCCGGCCGGGATCGAGGAATCCGGCCGGTTCACGCCGCGCTTCGATCGCGACGGACTCATCCCCTGCGTCACCGTCGACGCGGCGAGCGGCGATGTCCTGATGATGGCCTGGATGAACGCGGGAGCGCTGCGGCGGACATTGGAAAGCGGCTTCGTCCATTACTGGAGCCGGTCACGCGGAGCGCTCTGGAGGAAGGGCGAGACGTCGGGCGCCGTCCAGCGCGTCGTCGAGATCCGGACCGATTGCGACCAGGACATCCTCCTGATCAGCGCCGCGGTCGAAGATCGGGCGGGCACGTGCCATACCGGCCGGACCACCTGCTTCTACAGGAGCGTGCCGCTCGGCGCCGGGCCGATCGAGCGCGACTTCGGCCCCGTTCGGGCCGACTAGAGGGACAAGCGCGGGACCTCAATCAGGCGGTCGCGATATATTCACGGATCTGCTCGGCCTCCCGCTCGACCTCCTCGATGCGACGCTTCACGATATCGCCGATCGAGACGATCCCGCCGAGCCTGCCGCCCTCGACCACCGGCAAATGGCGGAAGCGCCCGCTCGTCATCTTGTGCATGACGTCGTTGATGGTGTCCTCCGGCCGACACGTCACGACGCGCGCCGTCATGCAGTCGGCGGCCAGCTTGCGCAGGGCCTCGCTGCCGTGGCTGGCCAGCGCCCGGACGATGTCGCGCTCCGAGATGATGCCCTGGATCGTGTCGTTCTCGACCACCACGATTGCGCCGATGCGCTTCTCCGACAGGATCGCGGCCACTTCGGCGAGCGAGCGGTCCGGCGACGTGGTCACCACATCGCGGCCCTTCTCGTTGATGATGTTCGCGACCGTCATCCGCGCCTCCTTCGGCCGTAGCTCTTGCCAGCCTTCCGGTCCAGCATATCAGGCCGGCTCGCGATGTCAGCCCGCCGCGGGGAAGCGTTGCGCCTGGATCGGATCGAACAGCGGAAAAAGCAGCAGCCCGGCAAGAAAGCCGCCGAGATGCGCCTCCCAGGCGATCGGACCCGATGCGCCGGGGACCATGCCGTCGGCGAGGCCGAACAGGAGATTGACGGCGAACCACACCAGGATGAAGCCGAGCGCGCGCGAGGTGGTGAAGACGCGCGCCAGCGGTTCCGCCGGAACCCGGTAGGAAGCCGGCGGGGCGCCGCCTGCGAGCGGCCCGCCCGGCGCGAAAGCGAAGCGCGTCGTGGCCGCCATCATTCCCGACACCGCGCCCGAGGCGCCGATCATCAGCGCTACGTCATCGGCGTGCATGGCAAAGTGCAGCCCCGCCCCCGCCGCGGCCGCGATCAGCCCGAGCAGGAGAAAGCGAATGCCTCCCAGCCGGCGGGCCAAGGCCGCGCCGAAGCTCGCCATCCAGACGAGGTTGACGAGGAGATGCAGGATGTCGGCGTGCAGGAGCGAATAGGTCAGCGGCGACCAGAAACGGGCCGTCACCCCGCCCGGCAGGCTGTAGGCGAGCTCTCCATAGCGCTCCGGGATGAAGGCGAAGGCCAGCAGGACCCAGCTGCCGGCCTCCTCCCCAAGGAGTTGGCGCACGCCGTGGACCGCGATCAGGGCGGTGGCAAGCCAGATGACGGGCGAGGGAAGATTGAAGGCCGGCGCACGGTTCATGCGCAGGGTCTTGCCCGCGGAACAGGGCGGGACGCAAGTCGCGTCTGCGACCGGCCTTCGCCGAAAGCGCGTGAAAACGGCAGCCGGCTCGCGCCAACGTGTTGTTAACCTTAACAAATGGTATCCGACCGCTTGCGCCGCCAGCCGTGGCACGTCGAAGCGAGCCGTCGCAGCCGCCCACACGTTCGGGCCGCAGCGATCGACCACGCAAGCGGGGCCGCATGAAACACGAAACGAGTGTAGCGCTGCATGATTATTGGCAAAGCCGCCATGGCCGCGCCGGCGCGCCGGCTGGCCAGATCAGAGCCGCCGAGCTCGCCCCCTTGCTCGCCTCGCTCTTTCTGCTCGAATTCGACCTCTCCGCCGGCCCGCGGTTCCGCTTCTGCGGCGCGGCGATCTCGGCGCGCTACGGCCGGGATCTGGCCAACGAAGATTTCCTGACCCTCTGGAACAGCTCGGATCGCCCTCTGGTTGAGCGTCATCTCCGGATCGTCTCGATGCGCTCGGCCGGGCTGGTCGCGGGCGTCATGGGCGAAACCGTGGGCGGCGGCTTCACCGCCTTCGAAATGGTCATCCTGCCGCTGGCCGGCGAATCCGGAACGGCAGGGGCCATCGGTTCGATGGCGCGCATCGGCGGCCACGACGAGCTGAACCGGATCCGCGCCCGGCTTGTCGCTCAGTCGCTCCGCTCCTCGCGGTTCCTGCCGGCCGCCGGACACTCCGTGGAGCGGACCCCGGCGCTGGCGATGCGGGCCGCGCCCGAATTCAGGCCGCCCGAAGCGCGGCGCCGCTATCGCCATCTCACATTGCTGCCAGGGGGCAAGCGGTCTTCCCCCTGCCTGAACCGCGCGCCGCTCACCGATAATTAACCCTAGCGCGCATAGCTTGTGCGTCGACAGCTTCCGCCCGTCTATGGATTCGGGCGCGTGGGGTGGCGATGACGGCTTTGGAAGCACAACAGGATCTGCACGCGCCGCCGGTCGAAAGGCGCCGCTTTCAGCGCGTGCGCCTGAACCTTCTCGGCCGCTGCATGTTCCCCGATCGCCGCGAATGCCCCTGCCAGCTCGTCGAGGCGTCTCCCGGCGAGGCGGTGTTCATCAGCTCCTCCTGCGGCGAAACCGGCGAGCGCGTCATCGCCTACATCGACGAGATCGGCCGCCTGGAAGGCGAGATCGTTGAATTGAACGAGCAGGGCTTCCGCATGGCGATCAACGCGTCGCCACGCAAGCGCGACAAGCTGGCCGACATCCTGACCTGGCTCGCCAACCGCCACGTCCTCAATCTTGCCGAGGATCGCCGGCACCAGCGGCGGACCCCCAAACGCAGCGACGCCACCGTGGTGTTTTCCGACGGGACTACGCAGTCTTGCCGCGTCATCGACATGTCGCTCTCGGGCGCCGCGCTCTCCACGACACTGCGTCCGGCGCTGGGCTCGCCCATCAAGCTTGGCCGGCTCGGCGCCCGTGTCGTCCGCCACTTCGATGATGGGATCGGCGTCGAGTTCATGCGGCTCATGTCGCAAGCGGCGATCGAGGAAACCATCGAACGGGAATATTTCTGACCTGAGGGACGGCGCGTTAACCTTACCAGAGGATTAACGGGCGGAACCGGCCTGTTCCCCATTTGTTGACCGTAAGTCTTAGCGCCAGCGCAATTCGCATCTGCTAATCTCCTCCGAAGAACGGGAGGCGATGATATGTGCGTGTACGCCC
>JACCSN010000208.1 GCA_013812985.1 Hyphomicrobiales bacterium
CCTGCACGATCACGCGTTCCGCTCCGACGACATCCTGCTCTTCGGCCGGGAATCGGCGGGGCTGCCGGACGCAGCGACCGATGCCGCCGACGCCGTTCTCCGCATCCCGATCCGGCCTGGCAACCGCTCGCTCAACGTTGCAGTGGCCGCGGCTATCGCCATCGCCGAGGCGCTGCGGCAGACCGCCCAGCTGCCGTGAGCGGCCTTTCCGCCCATACCGGTATGCGCTAAGCGCCCCGCAATGAGCGAACGCACCGCCCTCGACATTGCCCAGGACATCGCTAGACGGCGCGCCGATCTGGCCACCAGCCCGTTTCCAAAGGCGATCGACGGCAAGAAAACGGTTTCGCGGCACTGGTTCGAGAACCTGCGCGACAGGATCTGCTCAGGTCTGGAAACGCTCGAAGACGAGTTGTCGCCGCACCTGCCGTTCTCTGGGCAAGAGCCGGGCCGCTTCATCCGCACCAGTTGGGACCGCACCGACCAAACCGGCGACCCCGGAGGCGGCGGCGTCATGTCGTCCATGCACGGCCGCGTGTTCGAAAAAGTCGGCGTTCATGTCTCCACCGTGTTCGGCGAATTCGCACCGGAGTTCCGCGCCCAGATGCCGGGCGCCGAGGACGACCCGCGCTTCTGGGCCTCCGGCATTTCGGTGATCGCGCATCCGCGGAACCCGCACGTGCCGGCCGTCCACATGAACACCCGCATGGTCGTCACCGCCCGCGCCTGGTTCGGCGGCGGCGCCGACCTGACGCCCGTGCTCGACCGCCGCCGCTCGCAAGACGATCCGGACACTCTCGCGTTCCATGCCGCGATGCGGGCCGCCTGCGACGCGCACCCGCAGATCAGCTACGAGAGCTACAAAGCCTGGTGCGACGATTATTTCTGGCTGAAACACCGGAATGAGCCGCGCGGCGTCGGCGGCATTTTTTTCGATTACCTGAACTCCGGCCACTGGGACGCGGATTTCGCTTTCACCCAGGATGTTGGCCGCGCGTTCCTTAGCGTCTATCCCGAACTCGTGCGCGGCAACTTCGCTCGATCCTGGACGGAAGCCGAGCGCGACGAGCAGCTCATCCGCCGCGGCCGATACGTCGAGTTCAACCTTCTCTACGACCGCGGCACCGTATTCGGCCTAAAAACCGGCGGCAATGTCGCCTCGATCCTGTCGTCGCTGCCGCCGGTCGTGATGTGGCCTTGACAATTCTCATTTGGCCCGCGGCGTTCTCGTAGTAATTAAGGAGCCGAAAGGAGTTTTTCCATGACGAAAGTCCCGCGAATACCGAAACAATTCTCCTAAGTCTCCCCGAGGACATTTTTGCCGTGGTCGAAACAATCGCAAAGGCAAGCGAGCAACCGATGAGCTGGGTCATCATCCGAGCCTTACGCCGATACAATGGCGACTGACGGAGCAGAGATTCTCGAGGCATTGGAAGGGCGGGCGCAGATAGCGGCGGGGGACGCGCATGATTTCGACGAGGTCATCGCCGAAGTAGAGCAGATTTTGCGGACGGGAAGCAACAAAGCGGCTTGATGCCGAGAGTTCGCGTTTCAGGCGCTGCACGCGCTTTCGTCCAGAAGAAAGCCCTTTATCTGCGTGAACGGAACGCGGTTGCAGCCGAGAATCTGCTGAACCGGCTGCGCGAGGCGCGGCGCAATCTCGGCCGCTTTCCCGAAAAGGGGAGGCAGAGCCCCCTTGGATTGCCGGGGACGCGGCGTTGGTGGTCGGTGACTATATTCTGGATTACGAACTGAAGATTGACTCAGTGGAGATTGTTGCGATCCGGCACGGTCGGCAGCGGGATCTCCTGTCAGAATCGCTATCCCAGGACTCTGGAGACGGCCTGGACTGACCGAGCCATAGTCAATAACCCGTGGAGAGCTACGCGGACCGAGGCGCAAAATGGAAGCGGTGGTTCGAGAGGGTTGCGCCTGTTTATTACTGTCTTCCCGAACGCTCCCCTTAAATATTAGATGTGCGAAAGCAAATCCTCCCGCTCAAGCCGAAAACCGCTCTCCACCCATCTTTCCTCCAGCGCCTTCAGCCGCTTGCCGACCTCCGGCCCGGGCGCAACGCCGGCCGCGACCAAGTCCTTGCCCTGAACGGGAAGCACCGGCCGCCGCCAGCTCTCCGCCATGCGGATGAGCGCCCTCAACATATCGCTCGCCTCCCCGTGCCCCGCCTCCATCTCGCGCGCCAGAGCGTGCCGCATCCGATCAAGAATGCCGCCCGGCTCGCCCCGATAAAGAACCTTGCCCAATTCCCCCTCCCCCGTCTCCGGATCGATCTCCGGCGCGTCGGCCCAGGCAAACAGCCGCGCGGCTTCCGCTCGCGACAGCTTCAGCCGAGATGAGAGCGCGTCGAGGCGCGCGCGGTGCGGCGGCAGGATCGATTGGAGGCGGAGGAGCGGGTCCGGCTGCCAGCCTTCCGCCCGTTCGGCCGCGATGAGCCGGTGCACCGCGTCGATGCCCCAGCTTTCCGGCAGCGTCTTCTGCAGGATTTCGGTCGTTCGCATCCACAGGAGCGCCCGCGCCGGGTCCGGGGCGACGAGAAGCCGCTTCAGCTCCGCCCACACCCGCTCGGCGGACAGCGTGGCGATGCCGGCTTTCAGCCGCGCGCAGGCCTTCAAGGCTTCCGCATCCGGCCGCCCGCTCCCATGCCAAGCGAAGAAGCGGAAAAAGCGCAGGATCCTGAGGTAGTCCTCGCGGATGCGGTCCTCCGGGTCGCCGATGAAGCGGACCCGGCCGGCCTGGAGATCGGCGAGGCCGCCGAGCGGGTCGAAAACCTCGCCGGCCGCGTCGCAATAAAGCGCATTCATCGTGAAATCGCGGCGCGAGGCGTCCTCCGCCCAATCGCGGGTGAAGCTGACGATCGCGTGCCGGCCGTCGGTCTCCACGTCGCGCCGGAGGGTGGTGACCTCGAAAGGCCGCCCGTGGGCGATCACCGTGACCGTGCCGTGCGCAATGCCAGTCGGCGCCGTTTTCAGCCCCGCCTTCTCCGCGCGCGCGATCACCTCCGCGGGCGGAAAGATCGTCGCCAGATCGGCGTCGGTCACCGGCCGTCCGAGGAGCGCGTCGCGGACGGCGCCGCCCACGATGCGGGTCGCGCCGGCGTCGCCGCCCAGCGCGGCGAGCACCGCTTTGACGTCAGCGTCCCGAAGCAACGACCAATCGCGGAGCGACGCCCTCATCCTGTCGCCCCCACCGGGTCCACGTAGAGCCGCTCATAGAGGACGCGCAGGATGCCGGCCGTAATCCCCCAGATGTGCCGATCGCCATACGGCATCTCGAAGAACGTTCGGGCAGCGCCCTGCCACATGCGGCTGCCCTTCCGGTGATTGGCCGGGTCCATCAAGAAGGCGAGCGGCACCTCGAAGGCATCCGCCACCTCGGCCGGATTGAGCTTGAGCTCAAAACCCGGCCGCACCAACGCGATCACCGTCGCGACATGATAGCCGGAGCCGGTCAGGTAATCCGGCCCGCGGCAAAGCGTTTCGACGTAATCGGCGGTGAGGCCGATCTCCTCCTCCGCTTCCCGCAGGGCGGCGGCTTCAGGCCCGGAATCCTCCGGATCGATGCGCCCGCCGGGAAAGGCGATCTGCCCGGCATGGGCGCGAAGCGCGCCCGTCCGCTCGGTGAGGAGCAGCGTCGCTTCCGGCTCGCGCTGGATGATCGGAACGAGCACGGCCGCCGGCCGGCGCTCGATCGCCAGGAAGAGCTCCGCGATCTCCGGACTGAAGGAATGGTCGCCGACCGCTTCGCCGCGTCCCGGGCTGAGCCGCTCGGCGACGCGGCGGCGGAAATCCTCCGCGGAAAACGGCGGCGGAAGCTTCAAGGGGCAGTCCTCGGAAAGGCGAAAAATGCACCGCCGGACCAGATGCCGGCCGCCCCATCCGCCTCCC
>JACCSN010000730.1 GCA_013812985.1 Hyphomicrobiales bacterium
TTGAACGGCTCGCCGAGCGCCTGGACGGCCTGCACGAACCAGCGCGAATAATCGTTGATGTGCCCGGGATCGGAGACCAGGAGCGGCCCGTCGGCGCCGTGCCGATCGTCGCAGAGCCGGTGGTTGCCTTCCATGCCGCGGAAGTGCGGCAGCACGTCGGCCCAGCGCCAGCCGGGGTAATCGTTGTCGCCGCGCAGGATATCGTGCCATTCGTCGTAGTCCGACGGCCGGCCGCGCATATAGACCTGGGCGTTCACGGAAGAGCCGCCGCCGAGCACGTTGGCCTGCGGGATGTCGTGGACGCGGCCGTCCAGATGCTCCTGCGGCGCCGTCTGGTGGTAGCGCATGTATTTGCTGCCGTTGATCATCTTGAAGATGCCCGGCGGCATGTCGAGGAGCGGGTGGCGGTGGGAATGCCCGGCCTCCAGAAGCAGCACGCGCGCGCCGGCTCCCTTGACCAGCCGGGCGGCGGCCACGCAGCCGGAAGAGCCGCCGCCGACGACGATGTAGTCGTAACGTTCCGTCATGCCTTTCGCGCCTTGAAATCCGATGAGCCGTCGCGGTGCGGGACAATCCCGCATCCTGGTCGACAATCGCAGCTGCGACAATCCGAGAGAGCAATCCTCCAGCATGCGCCCCGGAACGAGGGCAGGGCGAGGGCCGTTCTCATCGCGCATGAAACATGGGAGGCTTCGATGCAAGTCCGCGAATTGATGACGCGAGATGTCCGGCTGCTCGGCCCGAACGACACGATCCGCAATGCCGCCCGCCAGATGCGCGACGACGATATCGGCTCGCTGCCGATCGCCGACGGCGACCGCCTGGTCGGCTACATCACGGATCGCGACATCGTCGTTCGCGCACTTGCGGAGGGCCGCGACGCCGATACGACGGTGCGCGAGGTGATGACCGAACGCGTCCTCTATTGCTTCGAGGACGAGACAATCGAGGACGTGGCGGCCAACATGGCGCATAATCAGGTGCGGCGGCTGCCCGTGCTCACGCGCGAGAAGCGCCTCGTCGGGATCGTCGCGCTTGGCGACATTGCCACGCAAGGGAGCGACGAACCGGCCGAGGACGCGCTGGAGGGCGTGTCGCGCCCGTCGCGGTGAAGCCCGGTTGCGCTCGCCGGCGGCGACCCGCTGAGCTTCCTGGTCCTGGCCCGCAGAGATGAACCGCGCTTTTCTCGTGCCGTTCGTTCTGCATTTCGGGCTGATCGCCGCGATCTATGCTTGGCTCCTTTTGGCGCGGAGCGCCGCCGTTAAACGCGGCGATTCGACCGTGGGCGATTTTCATCACGCTTCCGGCGATCCGCCGTCCGCGGCGCCGATCGCCCGAAATCTTTCGAACCAGTTCGAGTTGCCGACCGTCGCGTGGTTTTGCGCCGCCGTCCTGGTCGCTTTGGGCGCGGTCGGCATGGCCGACGTCGTGGCTGCCTGGGCCTTCTTCGTCGGCCGCGTCCTTCATACGGCGGTGCAGACCTTGACCGCGAACGTGCCGCTTCGCGCCCTCGTCTTCACGATCAACGCGCTGGGGGTGTTCTGGCTCGCCGGCCATCTCGCCTGGCTTGTCCTCGCGGGAACGATCTGAATGCGCCTGGCGGGCCGCATCTCGGCGGCGATCGACGTACTGACCGACATGGAGGCGCGCCACCGGCCGGCATCGGAGGCGCTGCGCGATTGGGGCGTCTCGCATCGTTTCGCCGGGGCGGGCGACCGGGCGGCGATCGGCAACCTCGTTTATGACGGCCTTCGCCAGCGGTCCTCCATCGGCTGGCGCATGGGCGGCGAGACGCCGTGGGATCTCGCGGTCGGGGCGGCGCTGTTTGCATGGGGCGCAAGCCCGCGCGAGCTGAACGACAGCTTCGCCGCCGAACCTCACGCGCCGGCGCCCCTGCCGGACGACCTCCTCACCCGGCTCGAGGCGACGGATCTCGCGCAGGCGCCTGGCTACGTCCGCGCCGACCTCCCCGAATGGATCGCGCCGCAGTTCGAGGCGGCGTTCGGCCCCGAATGGGTGCTGGAGGGTGAAGCGCTTGCCGGCCGCCCGCCGTTGGACCTGCGCGTCAACACGTTGAAGGCGGAGCGCGACAAGGTC
>JACCSN010000241.1 GCA_013812985.1 Hyphomicrobiales bacterium
TCGGGACGAAGGCGCATGTGCAGGTGTGCGGCACGACGCCTTGCATGCTGCGCGGCTCGGGCGAGATCATCGATGCCTGCCGCCGCCGCATTCACGAGCATCCGCACCATCTCTCGGCTGACGGCGCGTTCTCCTGGGAAGAGGTGGAGTGCCTTGGCGCCTGCGTGAACGCGCCGATGGTGCAGATTCACAAAGACACTTACGAAGACCTGACGCCGGAGAGCTTCGAGGCTGTCCTCGACGCCTTTGCGCGCGGCGAGAGCCCGAAGGCCGGGCCGCAGAACGGGCGTCAGGCTTCGACGCCGATCACCGGCCTCACATCGCTCACCGGCGTCGATGGGGACAAGGGGGAACAGGTTCCGGAACCCGACAATAGCGATCTTGCCCCGAGCGGCGCCGCGGAGCAGGCGAGACCCGATCATGGCTCGGCCAACATTGCGCCTGGCGAGCCCCGCCCAAGCGAAACCGGCGCCTCGGGCGGCGAGCAGTCGGAGGACGAACAGGCGCGCCGCAGGGGCCGGGCTCGTCGCAAGACCGACGGCGCCGATCCGGCCGGGGCTGAAACCGCCAATCAGAATATCGGTCGCGTCGACGCAGACGGCCGCTCCGACGAAGCTGCTTCGCGCGCCGTGCCGGATCGCAACGGCGGCGGCAAGGAGCGCCTGCCGGAAGACAGTTCGGCCGAAAGCGAGGAGCATGTTCCAGGCGGCCACGAGCACGACCGGCCCGGCCCGCGCTCCGATCGCGATTCGGCCAAAGGCGACAAGGAAGGCTGAGGATACAGGAATGCTCGCCGACAAGGACCGCATCTTCACAAACCTCTACGGGCTGCACGACCGCGGCCTGAAAGGCGCGCGATCGCGCGGCGCGTGGGACGGGACCAAGGCGATCCTGGAGCGCGGCCGCGATGCGATCGTCGAGGAGGTCAAGGCGTCGGGGCTCAGGGGCAGGGGAGGGGCGGGCTTCCCGACCGGGCTGAAATGGTCTTTCATGCCAAAACAGTCCGACGGAAGGCCGCATTACCTCGTCGTCAACGCCGACGAGTCGGAGCCTGGCACCTGCAAGGACCGGGAGATCATGCGCCACGATCCGCATCTTCTGGTCGAGGGCTGCCTGATCGCCTCCTTCGCCATGGGCGCCAACACCTGCTTCGTCTATGTGCGCGGCGAATATATCCGCGAGCGCGAGGCGCTGCAGGCGGCGGTTGACGAGTGCTACGACGCGGGCCTGATTGGCAAGAACAACGTCCACGGCTGGGATTTCGACCTCGTCGTCACTCACGGCGCCGGCGCCTATATCTGCGGCGAGGAGACGGCGCTCCTGGAAAGCCTTGAGGGCAAGAAAGGGATGCCGCGGCTGAAGCCGCCGTTCCCGGCCAATATGGGCCTTTATGGCTGCCCAACGACCGTCAACAACGTCGAATCGATCGCGGTGGCCCCGGACATCATGCGCCGCGGCGCCGGCTGGTTCGCAAGCTTCGGGCGGCCGAACAATGTGGGGACGAAGCTCTTCAACATCTCCGGCCACGTCAACGCGCCGTGCACCGTCGAAGAAGCGATGAGCATCCCGTTCCGCGAGCTGATCGACAGGCACGCTGGCGGCGTCCGCGGCGGCTGGGACAACCTGCTTGCCATGATCCCCGGCGGCTCCTCCTGCCCGATCATCCCGGCGGAGCAATGCGCCGACGCGATCATGGATTTCGACGGCATGCGCGAGCTGAAGTCGAGCTTCGGCACCGCCGCCGTTATCGTCATGGACCGCTCCACCGACGTAGTGCGGGCGATCACGCGCATCGCCTATTTCTACAAGCACGAAAGCTGCGGCCAGTGCACGCCTTGCCGCGAGGGCATGGGCTGGATGTGGCGGGTGCTGGAGCGCATGTCGCGCGGCGAAGCGGAGAAGCGCGAGATCGACATGCTCCTCGACGTGACCAAGCAGATCGAGGGGCACACGATCTGCGCCTTCGCCGACGGCGCGGTGTGGCCGGTGCAGGGGCTGATCCGGCATTTCCGGCATGAGATCGAGGCGCGGATCGACCAATACTCTGCTAACGCGAAGCCTGAGATCCGGCCGGTACTGCAGGCGGCGGAGTAGGGGAGGCGAGATGGCGAGGGAACCTAACGATCTCGTTCTCCGGATTCTTCGAGAAATTCAGGCCACGTTATCGGATCAGGGCAGACTGCATGAAGAGCATAGGCGGGCATTCGAGCGGCTGCGGCACGGCCAGGACGAAATTCGCGAGAGCATTGTTACGGCGCTAGGGCTTTCCGCACATGCGAATGTAAGAAACGACCTCATGGAAGACCGCCTCGGCGATTTAGAAGAGCGGATCGGGCGCATCGATGAACTGGAGGCGCGGGTGATGCGCCTTGAGGCAGAAGAGGTCTGAGGTGCCGCAGCCGAGCACAAGCAGCCAAACCGCACGAGATATGGCGCGTAACCGCCGCGGCCGGCCGGGTGAGCTATGTATTGAAACGCAGTCGCGTGAAATCATGGCAATCCTGGTCAATGACGTTGTCGCGGAAGCAATGCGGCTCGACCTCCGCGGCGAGTCGGCGAATCTCGTTGCGAAAGCCAATGGCGCGCGCAACGGGCTAAGTCTGAACAGGTTCCGAAATGGCTGATCTCCGCAAGCTCATCGTCGACGGGACCGAAGTCGAAGTCCCCGCCCACTACACCCTCCTGCAAGCCTGCGAGGAGGCCGGCGCGGAAATCCCGCGCTTCTGCTTCCACGAACGCCTGTCGATCGCCGGCAATTGCCGCATGTGCCTGGTCGAGCTGAAGGGCGCGCCGAAGCCGATCGCCTCCTGCGCCTGGGGCGTGCGCGATTGCCGGCCCGGCCCGAACGGCGAGCTGCCGGAGGTTCTGACGCGCACCAAGCTGGTGAAGAAGGCCCGCGAAGGCGTGCTGGAGTTCCTGCTCATCAACCACCCGCTCGATTGCCCGATCTGCGACCAGGGCGGCGAGTGCGACCTGCAGGACCAGACGATGGCCTACGGCGTCGACACGTCGCGCTTTCACGAGAACAAGCGGGCGGTCGAGGACAAGTACATCGGCCCGCTGGTCAAAACGTGGATGAATCGCTGCATCCACTGCACGCGCTGCATCCGCTTCTCCACCGAGGTGGCGGGCGTCTCCGAGCTCGGCGC
>JACCSN010000732.1 GCA_013812985.1 Hyphomicrobiales bacterium
GGCGTAACCAGCTTGCCGCGCCGCGTGGAAACCGGTTTCGGGATCATTGACAAGGGAAACGTCGAGGACCCGAACTACTCCCGCTTCATCTACCAGACGCCGGGCGGGTAAGGTCCCGATCAAGCAACGCGCATCCGGAGCGTCGCTCGCCTCCGGGTGCATGTTGCCGTGCCTTGGGCCGTGTTCTGGGGCCGTGTTCTGGGACCGTAACGAGAGATGCCCCTTGGCCACTTCAGACATCAAAACCGCCAGGCCGGCGGCCGCGCCTTCGCTGACCGCCTCTCGGCGCCTCGTGTTGCGGCTGAGCCGGCTTTGGGCGTGGGCCTTTCTCGGCCTGATGATCCTGTTCTTTGTGGTTGCGGTGCCCGTCTACAACGGCGGCTCCGTCAATTTCTTAACGCTGCGTAACTCGCAGAACATCCTGGTGGCCATCACACCCGTCCTGCTTCTCGGGCTTGGCCAGACTTTCGTGATCATCAGCGCCGGCATCGACCTCTCGGTGGGCTGGGTGATGAGCCTTGCCTCCGTCCTCTCCGCGCTGGCGACCCGAGCCGCCTTCAATGCCGGACTGCCGCTCCTCCTTTCGGTGGTCGCCGGCTTCCTGGCGGCGGTCGCGGGCGCGGCGGTCGTCGGACTGATCAACGGGTCCATTATCGCAAAGCTGAAGGTGCCGGCCTTCATCGTCACACTAGGCACGTCCTTTGTGGTTCGCGGCGTGGCGCTGCTCATGTCGGAGAACACCACCGTCATCGGGCTGCCACCCGGCATTCGCGATTACGGCAACGAGTCGCTGTTTTATTTTATTCGCGGCGAGGGCGGCGGCTTCTATTTCCTGGCTCCGCCGGAACTGACCGGGGAAATGCTGCGGCGGCTCGACCGCATCCTGCCCTATCCGGTTTTGCTGACTGCCGTCGTGGTCGCCATCGCGGTGTTCATGCTGCGCAAGACGCAGTTCGGACGCCACACCTACGCGATCGGCGGGAACGTCCAGGCCGCACTCCGCGCCGGCATCCCGGTCGACCGCCGCATTATCCAAATCTACATGCTGTCGGCGATCACTGCGGGAATTGCCGGGTTTCTGTCCACCCTGCGCTTCACCGCTGGCTCCGCGGTGATTGGTGACCCGTTGCTCCTTTCCTCGATCGCGGCGGTCATCATCGGCGGAGTCAGCCTGTTCGGAGGCGCCGGCTCGGTGATGGGAACTGTGATCGGCTCGCTTATCATCGCGGTGCTGACCACCGGACTTGTGATGCTGAACGTGCAGGCCTTCTGGCAATTCATCGTCGTCGGCGTCGTGGTGATCGTGGCGGTTCTGATCGACCAGTCGCGCGACCTGATCATGGGCCGCGACAAGGCTGCGCCACCCACATGAGCGAGCCGGTCCTCTCCATACGCGGCCTGACGAAGCGGTTCGGCGGGCTTACCGCCGTGAACGGCGTCAGCTGGGACATTTTTCCGGGCGAGGTGGTTGCCTTGCTCGGCGACAACGGAGCCGGCAAATCGACGCTGATCAAGTGTATTTCCGGCGTCTACCAAGCGGATGAGGGCGAGATCCATTTCGAGGGCCGCCAGAGCCGCTTTGCCCGCCCGATCGACGCGCGCCGGGAAGGTATCGAAACGATCTACCAGGACCTGGCGCTCGCCAATAATCTGGACGTCGGCGCCAACATCTTCCTCGGCCGCGAGATGAAGAAGCGTTTTCTGGGCGGGCTCGTCACAACGCTCGACGATCAGGGAATGCTGCGGGAATCGGAGGCCGCGCTCCACTCTCTGGAAATCCACTTTCCCACTCTCACCCAGCCGATCGAGAGCCTTTCTGGCGGGCAGCGGCAGGCGGTGGCGATCGCCCGCGCCGTCTACTGGGACGCCAAGCTGATGATCATGGACGAGCCGACCAACAATCTCGGCGTCCCCGAGCAGCACAAGGTGCTGGAGATCATCCGCAAGCTCCGCGACCAGGGCGTTCCCGTCATCCTGATCACGCACACGCTGCCGGACGTGTTCGCCGTTGCCGATCGGCTGATGGTGATGCACCGCGGGCGCAAGGTGACGGAGAAGACGACCGCAGATACGAGCACACAGGAACTGGTGCAGTATATGGTCGGGGCCCTCGATGATACGAAGGCACACTGA
>JACCSN010000253.1 GCA_013812985.1 Hyphomicrobiales bacterium
GCGACCTGCAAGCGCTGGCGGAGGCGCTGCAGGATCACGCGGTGACGCGAGGCGCCGCCGACGCGATCAACCGGGGTGACTATGAGACGGGCGCCAACGAGCTGCGCGACTTAGCGCCGCGCACCGATCAACTCTCCCCCAGCGCGCGCGAAGAGCTCGCCCGCGATCTCGACGCGGCGGCGCCGCAAATGTCGTCGGCCAGCGGCGACCTCAATCAAGCCGCGACCGAGGCGGCGGCGGGCCTGCGCGAAGGCGGGCAAGTGGCCGAGGAGAGTGTGCGCGAGCTTGGCGAGGCGGTGGAGCGCACCGGCGGCGAGGTTACTTCGCAGCAGGAGTTGGCCGAGCAGATGCAGCGCGCCGAGCAAGCCGCCGCCGGGCAAGAGAGCCAGCAAGGGCAATCGGGCAGCGGTCAACCGGGTCAGCCGTCCTCGGCCCAATCAGGGGAAGCCGGGATGCCGGGCGAGGGGATGCCAGGCGACGCCAGCAACCCCCAAGGTGAGCAACAAGCCGGGGGCCAACCGGGCGCGATGTCGGAGCCAGGCGCGGGGCAGCCGGGCGCGGGCGGCGAAGGTGGCCAGCCAGGTCAGGCGGCCAACCCGGAGGCCGCCGCTGGCTCGATGCAGGAAGGCGGACAGCCGGGCGGCGAAGGCGCGGCGGAGGCGATGGGAGAAGGCGCCATCGGTGAAGGTGAGCAGTCGGCGGCGGGTGGTGGCGCGGGCAGCGGCGATGCCCAAGCGCCGCCGGAAGAGGGGCAACAAGCCGCCGGCTCAGGCGAAGCCGCCGCGCCAACCGACGCCGAAGGGGTGCCCGCCGAGGCGAAGGTGAGCGAAGGTGACGGCGCCGCCGCCGAAGCCGGCGAGCCGGAGCCCGTCTCCGAGACGATCACGCTGCCGCAAGGGAGTGACGGCAGCGGCATCCAAACTGTGAACGATGCCGGTGGCTCACGCCAGGGGACCGGCGCCGGTGTCACCGTCGGCTCCGGCACCGCGATTCAGGGGGAGGTCGGCGAGGCTGGACCCGACAGTAATCGCGTGCCCGCCGATTATCGATCGGTCGTCGAACGCTACTTCTCGGAACCGGAGGCGGGTTGATGCGGCGACCATCGCTCCGTTCCGCGCCGCGCCGCTACTGGCCCCTCGGGCGAACGGCAGCCACGGATGCCACGCCGCCGCGGGTGACGGCCGGGGTCGAGCCACTCTTCGATGAGGAGATGCTGGCACGCCTGCGCCGGCTCGTCCTCTATTCGGGCCGCGCCCGAGCCGAAGGGATCGCCGGCGAGCATCGCTCTCGTCGCCGGGGGGCATCGCCCGAGTTCGCCGACTTCAAGAGCTACAGCCAGGGCGATGACTTTCGGCGGATCGACTGGAACACCTACGCCCGGCTCGATGGCCTCTTTGTCCGGCTGAGTGAGGTGACCACCGAGCTCGGCGTCCATGTCTTGCTCGATACCAGCAATTCGATGGATTGGCGAGCCGCGTCAGCGACGCCAACCAAACTCACCTACGCCCAGCGCCTCACCGGCGCTATAGGGTATGTCGCGCTATGGCACTTCGACCGGCTGACCATCGTCCCCTTCGGCGATAGCTCCGGCCATCCCTTTGGGCCGGTCCAAGGCCGCGCCAACATCGTGCCGATGCTGCGCTACTTGGAAGGGTTGCAACCGTTGGGGCAGACCGCAATCCAGGCGACGATCGAGCGCTACGCGCGGATTCGCAAGCGGGCTGGCATGCTCTTTCTCGTCTCCGATCTCCTCTCCAACGACCAAGCGGAGCTGCGCGATGGCCTGCGCCTGCTGCGGAGTCGCGGCTGGCACGTGATCGTGATGCACGTCCTCGATCCGGCGGAGGTCGCGCCGAGGTTGGCGGCGAACGCCTTTGCCGACGCCTCCCCTGGTAGCCAGGGTGCGCCGGCGGTGGAGCTGCGAGAAGTTGAATCGGGGGCGCGGCTTCGCCTGGCGGCAACCGACAGCATCCTCTCTCGTTATTCCAGCGCCTTTGACACCTGGCTCGCTGAGACGGAAGCGGCCTGCCAGGACGAGGAGGCGATCTACGTCCGCTTGCAAACCGATTGGCGGTTCGACGAGGTGGTGATCGGGCTGCTGCACCGGCGCGGGGTCGTGGCGTGAGCCTGCTCCTGCCGCTCGGTCTGGTTGCCTTGATCGGATTGTCGATCGTGATCGTGCTGCACATGCGGCACGCGACGCCGCCGATCCTCCCCTTCCCAACGCTCCGCTTCTGGCTTGCCGCCGAACCGGACCCGATCGCCCAGACACGCTTTCGCCGAC
>JACCSN010000274.1 GCA_013812985.1 Hyphomicrobiales bacterium
GCGGTGATCTGGAAGACCACGCTGCAACGACTGCGTTTCAAGCCGCAGGACGGGCTTGAAATGGTCGCGACGGGCAAGCTCACAACCTATCCCGGAAGCTCCAAATACCAGATCGTCATCGAGCATCTGGCGCCCGCGGGGGCAGGGGCGCTGATGGCGCTTCTCGACGAGCGCCGCAAGAAGCTTCAGGCCGAGGGGCTGTTCGATGCCGCCCGCAAGAAGCCCATCCCCTATCTGCCGCGCGTCATCGGCGTAGTGACCTCGCCGACGGGAGCGGTGATCCGCGACATCCTGCACCGGCTCCGCGACCGCTTCCCGACGCATGTCCTCGTCTGGCCGGTAAGGGTGCAGGGCGAGGGCGCGGCGGAGGAGGTCGCCGCAGCGCTTCGCGGCTTCAACGCCATCCAGCCCGGCGGCCCTGTGTCGCGGCCCGATGTCATCATCGTCGCGCGGGGCGGCGGCTCGATCGAGGATTTGTGGGCGTTCAACGAGGAAGTCGCGGTCCGGGCGGTAGCGGAGAGCCGGATACCGACCATCGCCGCCGTCGGCCACGAGACGGACTGGACGCTCATCGACCACGCGGCGGATCTGCGCGCCCCGACGCCGACCGGCGCGGCGGAGATGGCGGTTCCTGTTCGCGCCGAGCTTGTCGCCGCGACACGCGAGCTGACAAATCGCCGCGAGCTGGCCTTGCGGCGGTTCATGGAGGTGGAACGGCGCAATTATCTGACGCTCTGCCGGGCGCTTCCATCGCTCGCCGACCTCCTCTCCTTGCCGCGGCAGAAGCTCGACGATGTCGGCGGGCGCCTCGGGCGAAGCCTCGGGGCCAATCTGACGCGACCACGAGCGCGGCTGAACGATATCGGGGGCCGGCTCAGCCGCAGCCTCGGCGCCGAACTCGCAGGGAAGCGGCGTGACTATGCGCGGCGCCGCGATCGCCTCGCGCCGCATCTGCTGGCGCGACTTGCGGCGCAGCGGAACCAACGGCTGGCCCTTACGCAGCAGCGGCTGGCGGCGGCGGGAGCGGGGGCTTTGCGCCATGTCCGCCGTGATTTCACCCGGGTCTCGGCGCGCCTCGACATCGCCTGCGTCTTGCGCAGCGTCAAGCGGCGCAGGGAGCAATACGGGCATATTTGCCGTCTGTTCCAGAACATGAAGGATACGGCTTCGCCCGACGCCATTCTCGCCCGCGGGTTCGCCCTGGTCACTGACATGGCGGGGCGGCCGATACGCTCGCCGGGCCAGGTCTCGGCCGGGGACGCGCTTTCGATCAGGGTCGCGGAAGGCGAGATCCGCGCCAATGTCGCGGGAGCGAAGCGCGCCAAGAAGGCAAAGGCTCGGGGACCCGCTAACATTGCGCCAGCGAAGGCGCGCGGTCGGTCGAATGTCCTCGAACCAACCAGGTCCTCACCGGTGAAGGCTGGGCAGGGATCGCTGTTCTAGGCGTGCCTGCCACGACATGTGCGCCCCAAGCATAAGGCCAGCCGGAATTCCCCAACACCCTCATGGTGAGGTGCGAGCGGAGCGAGCCTCGAACCACGAGGGTCCAGCGGGCGCTTGGCATCCGATCCTTCGAGGCCCGCTTCGCGGGCGCCTCAGGATGAGGGAGTGAATGGCCTGAAAGCCTCACAGGCTGAGGGCTGCGGAAACGTTTCGGCAATTGGCAACGGACTCTCAGCGCCGCCCGCCAGACTTCTCCGCAGTCTCATCCGACACATCCCAACCGGTGACGCCGGGCTGCGCCGGCTGCGGCGGATCGCTGGCCGGAAAGCTGTCCTTCAGCGCCTGTTGCAGCTTGTCGTCGGGATCATTGGGGTCCGGGCGGCGCGACTGCCAGCTCTTTCCTTCTTGCGACGTGCCGGGCTGGACCTCCTCCCCCGACCCTTTCCGGGCGGAATCGGCTTCGCTCTCGGAGTGGACATCCTCGCCGGGGCGGCCTTCGCCGAGATCGCCTTTCCGGGTCAACGTCCACAAATCCTTCTCGGGCGTGAAATCCTCGTCCCGGCCGGGGCTCCCCGGCTGCCAATCCTTGCTC
>JACCSN010000735.1 GCA_013812985.1 Hyphomicrobiales bacterium
CATCGCTCAACAGGCCGTCCAGGAACAGGCCCGCCGACACCGCCGCCCGCTCTTGCGCAAACAGCGGCCGCATCCGCGCCTTCACCTCCCGAAGCGATGACGCCCAGAGCTCAAGTGTGGTCTCGATTGATGCGCCGGCCATCCATGACCCTCCGAATCATGGTGACCCATCGATTCAGAAGTCAAACGACCGCGCAACTGTAATGCTAATGCGCGGGCGAGTTTGGGCTGCTTCACGGCAGGTTTCGGTTCCGCCGTTTTGCCTTGCGACAATTCGGTGATGATGGGGCAGTCCGGGCGATGATCCCATGGCAGTTTCTCGCGAGGCGCCGGAGCGTGTTTGCCATCTCGGCCAACTCGCTCATCTTGCGCTCCAGCTCCTCCTCAAGCTGAAGGGCGATACGTTTCCACCTCCGCGCCGGAGCGGCTCCGTTCCTGCCAAAAAGCAAGCAGGTTCGTGATCTGCTCAACTGAAAAGCCAAGGTCGCCGGCGCTTCTGATGAATATCAGCGTGTGCACGTCCGCGTCTGAATAGCCGATAACCGACCGCTTCGACCCAGCGAAGTCCCGACGAGGTGGCGGCCACGCTTACGCATGGCCTCCTATTTTGGCGATGGAAGCCGCGCCGCGCGGCAAGACGATCCGGAATTCGGTGAAGGCGCCCGGCTCCGTTTCTACTTCGATCGCCCCAGCATGTTGCTTGACGATGATGTCGTGGCTGAGCGATAGCCCCAGGCCGGTACCCTCGCCGGCCGGCTTGGTGGTGAAGAACGGATTGAACATCTTTGCCTTCACTTCGGACGGGATCCCGGTGCCATTGTCCCGAATTCGGATCTCAACCTTGTCGCCGAGATTGCGGGTGGAGGCCGAAAGCATAGGTTCGTATCCGGCCCCGTTCGCCTCGCTCAGGCGCTTGGTCGTAGCATAGAAGCCATTTGAGATCAGGTTAAGAAGCACCCGCGTCATCTCCTGCGGGTAGAGGTCCACCTCGCCGGCATCGGGATCGAGCGACTTATTCAAGGTCACGTTGAAGCCCTTCTTCTCGGCACGCGCACCATGATAGGCGAGATTGAGACTTTCCTCGACAACGGCATTGATACTGATCGGCCGATGCTCGCCCGAACCTTCCCGCGAGTGCAAAAGCATATTTCTGACAATTGAGTCGGCTCGCTTCCCGTGATGCACGATTTTTTCCAGATTACTTTTAAGCATTCCGGTGATTTCGGCGACATCCGCCCGTAGCTTAGCGTCAATGAACGCACAATCCAAAGTTTCCCGCAGCTCGTCAACCAAGTCGCCGGAAACCGCCGAGAAGTTATTGACGAAGTTCAGCGGGTTCTTAATCTCGTGGGCGATACCTGCCGTCAACTGGCCAAGTGACGCAAGTTTCTCCGTTTGCACTAACCGGTCCTGCGCCGCCCTTAAATTATCAAGGGATTGAGCAAGCTCACGCGTGCGCAGCTCCGCTTGGTCTTTGGCCAAGCGGAGCTCTGTCTCGATTTCCTTGAGATGCGTCAGGTCGAAATAGGTGAGCATGCGACCGCCATCCGGTAATGTTGTAATCTGATACTGTAGAACGCGACCATCCGGACGAAGCCATTCCTGGGGTGGCGCACCGCCCGCCTGGACTTCAGCTAAACGCCGCTCAGCGTAAGCGGGCCACTCGGGATCCGAGACACTGTGAAAGGCGTGTCCGCGGATCGCCTGAAGGAGATCCGGGAAAGGAGGGCGTGTGGAGAGACCGTCTTCTGAGAGCCCCCATAGATCCCGAAAGGCCCGGTTGTGCATACGCACCTTTAGCTCAACGTCGAGAATCAATACCCCGTATTCTATTGTGTCGAGAACGACCTGGCGCTCCCGCAAGCTCATTTCCTCAACTTCAACCGCGGTATCCCGAAATACTGCAAGTGAATCCACCATTCCGGTGATCTCGTCGTTGCCGCTCCGCGGCGGCAGCGGCGTCTTTAGCTCGCCGCCGGCGATGGAGAGCATGATGCGGCTTAGCCCGGTAAGCCGAGATACAAGCCGACGGTCTACATAGTACCTAGTGAAGGCGAGAAGTACTAGAATGGCTAGGCCGCCAATCGCAATCCCAGCTATTAAGGGGCGTTTATGCAGCTGGCGCTCGCGTTCCACCGCCACCTCCAGCTCGCGTCGCAGCTCCACCGCGAGTTCGTCTAGCGAACCGGCCAGATTGACCAATGCCTTATCGGTGACAATTGCCCTTTCTATCAGACGGTCCAAATCCACTCGCTCGGAGGCAAGCATCAAAGTCTGGTCCCACTCCGTTTTTGCCACCTGGAAGTGTTCTTCGAGCGCTCCGAGCAGGGGTCGACTCACCTGCTTCAAAGCATCTGCTAAGCCGATGAATTCGACTCTGTTCGCCAAACTCTGCCATATCTCTTCCAAACGCTCGTTCTGCGCGGCGTCGCGTTCCACAACGTAGTACGATGGGATTTTCTTGACTTCCTCGCGCGCTTTTGAGACCCATTCGGCGGCGACAAAGTCTGCCTCGATTGCTTTCTGCGCTGACGATATGAAGGCGACCGCGAGTTGCAGTTCACGAATGAAATAGCTGACCAGCCCGATTTGAACCACCAGCAGCCCGACCGCAATCATCATTGCAGAGAGGAATTTGGTTCGAATACTCATCACGATAAATCCTCGGCTGTGCGTCTGGTCCCACCCAACCGGGCCTCGTGGCGTGATGCTATGCGCTCTCATGCAATTCTCGAGCCGCTTAACACGCGCGCACAACTTTCCCACTACCTAAATGGCCGTGAACGGCGTAAGCGGACGCTGGTTCACGGCGGACTAACGTTTTCCACGACTTGACCTACGTCTCGGCCTACTGGTGGCACTTCCCGCTTGTCTGTGACTGGCCCCTGCAAGTGCATTTCAAAGAACACCGCTTTCCTTCCACCGCTCGTAGACGTTCTGCTCCTCGCGAGTAGCCTCGTCCAACGCTGCATCGGGTGTTAGGCGTCCAGTAGCAACTGCAGCGAACATCTTGGAGATGAGTCCCTTATCGTAAACCTCACTGATTGCCGGATTAGTGGGTCCGGGATGACCAACATTGGTTGTCCAAGTAGGCACGTCCTTCATCAAACCATAGCTAGGTGGCATGCCGGTATCCTGTCCGCTAGTGAGTGCGGCCAGATCGGGTATTGTCTCTGGATAGCAAGGCATATTCTGAAAACCGCTGGCCAGAAACGCTTCTCGCGATCGACCTACGTAGTCTACTAAAAACTGCTTTGCTCCTTCGACATTCTCGGCAAACTTCCAGATAACGTAATTGTAGTTCCCGAATGATCCCAGTCGCGCCGAAGGCCCTTCCGGCATCGGAGCCAATGCGAGATTTCCACCAAAGGCAGGCTTCAAAGTCTCACTCGCACGGAGGATGGAGAGGCTATCTATGGTCAAACATCCCTCACCTGTAAGCATAAACCTGTTGTTCGACGCTCCATCCCAAGCCACAACATCTCTGGTCATTGATTGTTCGTAAAGCTCCTTGACGTAATTCAGAGCTTCTAAGGTAGCGGCGGATTTAAGCGTTGGTTTCTGGTCAGCGTCCTGCTCCGAAGAACCAAACGAATACATGATTGAGCGAAGAGTCTGTTCACAATTATGCTCGGAGGCGAGGCTGATGCCAACGGGTTTATCGTGCAGCAGCTTTATCTGACGAGCCCCGCTGAGCACATCAGCCCAGCTTATTGGGTTTGTCCCAATAGCACCCCAGAGATCCTTGCGGTAAACAACCACAGCCGGCTGGAAGGAGGGAGCAAAGCCGAGATACCTGTCCGTGCTCGGATTGTAGTTGGCTCGCACGGCAAATTGAGTTGGTTGCCCAAACCGCCGAGAGCACTCTTCAAAGACTTCTCTATGATCGATAATGTGCTCGTACAGCATCGCGTGAGGCGTGACAAACTGAACAAGGTCATGACCGCGTTGCGCCTGGATTTCTGCTAAGGCCCTTGTGGAGATTTCACCATAACCGACATTGTCTACAATAACCTCAGTATCGTTTGCCTCGCCCCACTGCGTGGCGAATGTCTGATTG
>JACCSN010000283.1 GCA_013812985.1 Hyphomicrobiales bacterium
GAACCCTCCAGGGTCGCTCTGGCGCATCGTTCCGGCGGGCGAGGTGCCGGCCGGGGCGGAGACGGCCACGGTTGTCGGAGCGAGCGCGACCGCTGAGGAAGCCGTGACGCCGGAAGGTGGCGAGGCCCAAGTTCCGGAAGCTGAAGCTACGCCGCAATAGTCAACCTCAACGTTCATCGAGCCGGGGCGGGCGGCCGTCCCGGCCTTTTCGTGTCCTGATGGATGGGGCAGTAGATGCAGCTTCGAAGCATTCTTGTGTTGGCGTCGTGCGCCCTGTTCCTATGCACGCCTGCTCTTGGGCAGGAGACCGGCGGCGCCCAGCCGCTGTTGCAGGATACGGCCGGGAATTGCCCCACCAAGCTGCCCTTCATGCATGTCCTGACGGACAAGCCCCTGCCGGTCCTCAAGGCCGACAAGGAGATCACGCCGGCCGTGGAGCAGTTCCACTGCACCGGAGAGAACGCCTACAAGGGCGATCAGGCCGCGATCGACGACGGCAAGAAGCTGTTCAGATTGTGCGCCTCCTGCCACGGGTTGAAGGGCGAGGGCCGCATCGGGCCGAGGCTGATCGACGCCAACTTCAAATATCCGCGCGTGGCGAAAGCGCACGGCGAATTCGAGGTGATTTATGGCGGCGCGGCCGGGGCGATGCAGCCCATGGGCCGGCGCTTCGATCAGGATCAGATCCTCCGAATCATGGCCTATGTTGAGACGCTCGGCGCGCAATGAACCAGGACGCGCAAATGCGCCGCCGCCCGAGCCGCATTGAAGACCCGCGATGACGATCCGCGTGCACGAAGGCGATCTGCCGGACCTCTCCGCTTATCGGGAGAGCGCGGCCGTGGACACCGAGGCGATGGGCCTGAACCCCCACCGCGACCGGCTCTGCGTCGTGCAGCTCTCGCCGGGCGACGGCCATGCCGACGTGGTGCGAATCGCCCAGGGGCAGGAGAAGGCGCCCAATCTCGAGCGGCTCCTCGCCGATCCTTCCGTCCTCAAGATCTTCCATTACGCCCGCTTCGACGTGGCGCTGCTCCGCCAGGCGCTGGGCATCGCCGTCGCGCCGGTCTGGTGCACCAAGATCGCGTCGCGCCTGGTCCGCACCTACACCGACCGCCACGGTCTCAAGGATCTCACCCGCGAGCTCGCCGGCGTGGAGGTCTCCAAGCAGCAGCAATCGTCGGATTGGGGCGCCGAAAAGCTTTCGGAAGCGCAGATCGAATATGCGGCCTCCGATGTGCTTCACCTTCACGCCTTGAAAAACGCGCTTGAGGCCCGGCTGCGCCGCGAGGGCCGGCTGGACCTCGCCCAATCCTGCTTCGACTTCCTGCCGGTGCGCGCCCAGCTCGACCTCCTGGGCTGGGCGGACGAGGACATCTTCGCTCATAGCTGATGCGAGCCCGCGCTCGACGGTTCGCGTTACCCCCACCTGGACGCCGCCTTACGGCGCCGCTCGACCTCCTTTCAAGTGCCTTGCCGAGAGGAATAATCGTGCGAAATACGCCCTCGTGCTTCAGTGGAGGCGCGTTTCCCTCCCCCCAAAGGATGCGCAAGGGGAGGGTGGCCTCTGACCTCCGTCATGGGTCGGGTGAGGGGGCATTCGCGAACGCTGCCGAATTGGCCCTTGTGGCGATACAGAGTCCGTTCGCCCCACCGTCTCCGGTGCAGGTCCTCGCGCAGATGCATCCAGCGAAGGCGCGCTGTTCGGGCGGCATGGGGAAAATCGGGCATAGACGACGATCCCGCGAACCCGCTTTGTCCGCAACCAAGCCGGCCTCGCCCTTGGCGGCGGCGCTCCCGTCCACGCCGCCAAAAAAAATCTATCCCCGGCCCGAAAACCTCCCGTATCCTCCCAAAGCCGCTCTTCACCGAGGGACCGCGTCGCGACCGGCGCTTCGTGGGAAGGGCGGGCGGCTCCGCGGCGCGGGTTCCGGAAACCCGCGCGGCGGTACTGTCCCGGAGGGGTCGTCCGCGCGCATTTTCCCCTGAGCTTGTCGAAGGGCCGTGCGCGCCGCCGGTGTGTTCGCGGCTAGGGCCCTGATGCGCTTCGTGAAGCGGAGCGTCGAAGGGAGGTAAGAGCGACGAGTCGGGGGAACAGACGCCGTGCGGGGCGCTGATGAAGCGCCATACTCTAGATTTGCGAGGTCTTTCTTCAGCGCCCCGCTCCCTCGAATGGGGGAACACGAACAGGCTCTTTGAAC
>JACCSN010000317.1 GCA_013812985.1 Hyphomicrobiales bacterium
CGCACAAGATCCAGGGGATCGGCGCCGGTTTCAAGCCGGCCGTGCTCGACACCTCCATCTATGACGAGGTGGTGAAAGCCACGAATGAGGAGGCCCTCACCTATGCCCGGCTGGCGGCGCGGCTGGAGGGCATCCCGGTCGGCATTTCCTCCGGCGCGGCGATCGCGGCGGCGCTGAAAGTCGGCCGCCGCCCGGAATGGGCCGGCAAGAACATCGTGCTGATCATCCCGTCATTCGCCGAGCGGTATTTGTCGACGGCGCTGTTCGAGGGGCTGGAGGGGTAAGCTGCTTGCGAATGCACCCGGTCAGAAAAGCTTCGCACTGACGCCAAGCGCGGCGCCGGCTTCCGCCAGCCGCTTGTCGAGCGTGCATAGCGTTGCGCCACGGTCGAGCGCGATGGCCAGATGCAATGCGTCGCCGGCGCGAATGCCGAGCCTATACTGATCCGCAAGCCGCGCCGCGGTCTGAAAATGTGAGCTCGTGACTGGGATCACCGCGAACGACTCAGCCATTAAGCGAGCGAACATTGCGAGCGCATTAGCCCGGTCCTCAACACGGATTTGTCCAATGCGTAGCTTGATCGACAGAGCAGCCGAGAATTCTGTCGCGACCCAATCGCTGACAGCAATCGATGCGGGATCTTGCTGGCTTAACCAAGTCTGGACCCGGCTCGTGCTCGCCTATTTCGCCAATGCTGCGACCAGAAGCGACGTATCCAGGTATTGCATCAATACCGATCGTCATCGCGCATTCGGCGGACAAACTCTCCTGCCGACTCGGCTTGAGCCGGCATGGCGTCCGTCGAGCTTTGCAGGGCGGATAGATCGATACGCTTCCGAGGTGTCTCGACTGCCGTCAGCCGGGCGATCGGCTTACCCCGCCGAGTGATGCATACGGGATCACCGTTAGCGGCGCGGCCAATGAGTTCGCTTAGATGCGCTTTGGCGTCAGCCAAAGTCACGGTAAACATGGAAAGTTCCTGACCCTCTGGATAGTCAGATATACATCTTCCTCGCCGCCTCGTCGAGCCGATGATGGCGGGTGAAAGCAAAGCAGCTCAAGAGCCTTTGCGACTCGGCTCGGCTCCGCCGCATTTCCCCACTTCCGCGCGGCGCTTTGTTGGTACAAAATGCGAACAAAGGAGTTCGCGGGTTTTCGCTCTTGAGCCTTCGCATCGCCACGCAGCTCAGCATTCTCCCGGAAGGCGAGACGCGCCTTACCGTCGACGGCCGCCAATCGGCGCGGGCGCTGGCGATCCGCCGCGGCGTCTGCCGGCGGCTTAGGGCCGAGGGCCTGGCGCTGATCCCCGAGGTGACGTTGCGCTCTGGGCGGCGCGCCGATCTGGTGGCGCTTGCGGTTGATGGCGCCATCACCATCATCGAGATCAAGTCATCGGTCGAGGATTTCCGGGCTGACGGCAAGTGGCGGGATTACTGCCTCCATTGCGACCATTTCTTTTTCGCCACCGGCCCGCATGTGCCGCCCGAGATTTTCCCGGAGGCGGCGGGGCTGATCGTCGCCGATCCTTACGGGGCCGAGATCCTCCGCCCGGCTTCCTGCGCGAAGCTGCCGCCCGCGACGCGCAAGGAGATGCTGATCCGGCTGGCGCGGGCCGGCGCCATGCGGCTGCATGATCTGGACGATCCGGGTTGCGACGGCAGCGCGGAATGACCAAACGTTTTGGGCGGACAGCTAGACACGCGCCGCCCGCATCCCCAATTGCGGGGCTTCCCAGATAGCAGGGGTCAGGACGGAATGGGGTCTTTCAAGGAAGCGGATTTCGGCGACCGCAAGAATGCCGCCGCGAACGCCAAGAAGGCGTTGTTGGAGAAGTTTCGCGCCAAGCCGGGGCCGGACGATCCCGCCGTCCAGGAACGCCAGGCGCAGCGGCAGGCCGTGAGCGAGGCCCGCGAAGCTCGCGCCGCGGAGCGCAAGGCCGCCAAAGTCGCCGCGGAAGCCGCCGAGAAGTCCGCTCGTGAAGCCGCGGTGAAAGCCGAAGGGGAACGCCTAGCGGCCGAAGAGGCCGAAAACGAAGCCGAGGCGGCTCGGCTGAAGGCCGAGCAGAAAGCCGCTCGCGACGCCCGCTACGCGGCGCGCAAGGCGCGGAAGTAGAAGTCTCTGTTCACCGCGGCGCGCGCTTGGCCAATATCCGCTGCAACGTGCGCCGGTGCATGTTGAGACGGCGCGCCGTCTCCGAGACGTTGCGGTCGCAAAGCTCGTAGACGCGCTGGATGTGCTCCCACCGAACGCGGTCGGCCGACATCGGATTCTCCGGCGGCTCGGCACGCTCGTGCTTCTTCTGGGTGAGCGCCGCGTAGATCTCGTCGGCGTCGGCCGGCTTGGAAAGATAGTCGATTGCGCCGAGCTTCACGGCGGTCACCGCGGTGGCGATGTTGCCGTAGCCGGTCAGGATAATGGCGCGCGCCTCCGGCCGGCGGGACCGCAGAAACTCGATCACGTCGAGCCCATTGCCGTCTTCCAGCCGCATGTCGACGATGGCGAAAGCCGGATCGCTCGCCTCCACCTTCAGCCGCGCTTCGGCGACGGATTCGGCGGTTTCGGTCACGAAGCCGCGCTTTTCCATCGCGCGGGCCAGCCGCTGCAGGAACGACTTGTCGTCGTCGACGATGAGAAGGACTTCCCCCGCGGCGGGCGCGGGGAGCGGCTGGTCGGCTAGAGCTTCGGCGTGTTCAAGCATCTTCGGATTCTTCTGGATGGTCTGCTTTGCTCAAATAAGCAGGATCGGCGCGTAATCAAGCTTCGGTCCGGCCCAGACTTAACACGCCCGGGGTCTGCCGCTCGAATTCGCCTCGGGGCCATTCCACAGTCACAACGGCGCCCTTTTCAGGAGCGCGGCGATTGGCGAGCTGAAGCCGCGCGCCCGACCGTTCCAGCAGCGTCTTGGCGATGAAGAAACCGAGGCCGAGCCCGCCATGCTCGCCCGGCGTCGGCGTATCGGCCCGCCGCGTCGTCACATAGGGCTCGCCGAGTCGGTCGATCACGTCGGGCGAGAAGCCGGGCCCGTCGTCGGCGATGGCGACGGTGACGGCGGACGGCGTCCACTGCGCCGAGAGCCGCACCTCGCCCTCGGCGAAATCGACGGCGTTGTCGACGATGTTGCCGAGGCCATAGGTGAGCCCGGGATTGCGGGCCGCCACCGGTTCAGGCCCGTCGCCCTTCAGATCGATGGCCGTCGCGATGCCGAAATCGCGGTGCGGCGCGGTGATCTCCTCCAGGATATGCGACAGCTTCATGCGGCCGAGATGCTCTTCCGGCGCTGAGGACAGCGATGTGATCTTCGACAGGATTTCGCGGCAGCGCTGTGACTGCGTGCGAATGAGCTGGATATCGTCCGCGTGCGGGTCGCCGTCCCGTATCTCGCTGGCCAGCTCGTTGGCGACGAGGGCGATCGTGGCGAGCGGCGTGCCAAGCTCGTGCGCCGCCGCGGCGGCGAGCCCGTCAAGCGCGGAAAGGTGCTGCTCGCGCTGCAGGACCAGCTCCGTGGCGGCGAGCGCGTCGGCAAGCTGGCGCGCTTCTTCCGCGACACGGAAAGAATAGAACGCCATGAACAGAAGCGCGCAGACCAGCGCCACCCATACGCCGCCGACATATTGCAGCGGCGCAACGAACTCTTCGCCCGGGAACCACGGCAGCGGCAGGTGGATGAAGACCAGAACGGTAGCCGCGGCAAGCGTCAGGGCGCCGAGCAGGAATGTCTTGTCGGACTGGAGGGTGGTGGCGGACACCATGACCGGCCCGAGCAGCAGGATGGCGAACGGATTCTGCAGCCCGCCCGTCAGGTAGAGGAGCCCCGCGAGCTGCAGGAGATCGTAGGCAAGCAGCAGCGTCGCCCAGTTCGGATCGAGCCGGTGGGCCGCGGGAAAGACCATCCGCAAGCCGAAATTCAGCCAGGCCGACAGCGAGATCAGCGCCAGGCAGGCGCTGACGGGAAGCGGAAAGCCGAACCATAGGCCGACCACCATGATCGCCACGGTCTGACCCGCCACGGCCAGCCATCTGAGACGGATCAGGGTCGAGAGACGTAGCCGGCGGCCGGACCAACGGGCGGACGCGCCATAGCTGTCGGAGAATGGGGCGGCCATCGAATTCTCTTACGCCGTTCCGGCCCGGCTGTCAGGATATGCAGCTTAGGCGTTTGCCTTGACCATTATATCCGTTTGGGTATCGTGATGACGGAACAACGAAGGGCTGCGCGCTGACTCCTTTTTTGGGAAGGGTCAGCCAAAAGAGACTTCAAGGAATTTCCCCCTGCCGTGCAGAAGGACTTGGGGGTCGCGCTGTTTTTGGTCCAGCTTGGCGGCACTCCGCCCGGCTCAAGACCGTGGAAAGGGCTTGGTTCCGGTGTTTACGAGTTGACGCAGGATCATCGCGGGGACACATTCCGCGCCGTCTATACCTTGCGGGTTCAGGACAGCATTCACGTTCTGCACACATTTCAGAAGAAATCAAAATCTGGAATAAAAACTCCGATGGTGGAGGAGGAAATGATCGAGAGAAGACTGAAGGCGTTGCTCGAACGCTTTCGCAGGCAGGGGAAGCGCTATGACGACCCTCAACGCTCTTGATTATGGCACAGACAACGTCCTAGCTGATCTCGGATTCTTTGATGCAGAAGAGCTCGCGGCCAAGACAATCCTGGCAAAGAAAATCAACGATATCCTGGACAGCCGAGGGCTGAACCGGATCGATGCCGCCCTGCTCTTGGGCATGTCGCAGCCCAAGGCATCAGCTCTTCGCAACTACAAGCTTCGGGGTGTCTCCCTGCAACGTCTTCTGCAATGCTTGACCGCTCTCGGACAGCACGTGGAAATCGTTGTCAGCCCATCCGACGGGAAAACCGCGGCCGGGATCGATGTCGCCGCCTGAGATTTAGCGCCAATCTGGACAAGCCGACGGGCGCGCATTGACTGGGATCGAGCATGGCTGAATTGCGCGTCGTCGTGGTCGGCGCCGGGGGCCGGATGGGCCTCACCCTCATCCGCGCCGTGCTCGGCGAGAGCCGCATGCGCCTAGTCGGCGCGCTCGACCGGCCGGATGCCCCGGCCCAGGGCCAGGACGCCGGGGCCCTCGCCGGCGCCGGCTCCTGCGGCGTCGCGGTCAGCTCGGATCCTCTGCCGGCTTTCGCCCATACGGACGCGGTGCTGGACTTCACCGCTCCCGAGGCAAGTCTCGCCTACGCCGATCTCTCCGCCCAGGCCCGCATCGTCCATGTGATGGGCACCACCGGGCTCCTGCCCGAGCACGAGCCCCGGCTGAAGGCGGCGGCTCGCCACTGCCGAATCGTGCGCTCCGGCAATATGAGCCTTGGCGTCAACCTTATCGCCGGCCTCCTGCGTCGCGCCGCGGCGGTGCTCGGCCCGGATTACGACATCGAGAT
>JACCSN010000345.1 GCA_013812985.1 Hyphomicrobiales bacterium
CCCCCTGGCAGGGCCGATATTCCCGGAGAGGGCTGCCTGGTTCTGCGCGGCGGCGCGCCGGCCGGCCAGGTCACCTCGCTGGGCTATTCGCCGACGCTCGGTTGCCACCTCGCGCTCGCCTTCGTGCACGCCGAGGACGCAGCCGAGGGGTCGCTGGTCACGATCAAGTGCCGGAATGGCAACCTGGTCGAAGCGCCGGTCGTCGGCCACGCATTTTTCGATCCCGGCAATGCGCGGCAGGAGCTCTGATGCGCGCATCGGAGACGCTTCGGGTGTTCCCCTTCTCTGCCGGCGGCGCGGCATTCGGCACCCGCCTGCCCGGCGGAGACGTTGCCTTGCAGGATCTTAGCGACCGGCCGCGCTTCGGCTTGAAGGGCGGCGGCAGCACCGGCTGGCTGAGCAGCCAGGGCGTTCCCATCCCGGCGGTGAACCGAGTAGCCACGTCTACGGGCATCCGGGTCCTGCGGCTGGGCAGGGAAGACGTTCTGCTCCTGGCAGAGGGCGCCGTCAGTAAGCTTGACCCGCTTTTCGCGGCCCGGACCGCAGAAAAGGCCTCAAAGGGCTATTCCGCGTGGCGCGAGGAGGGCTGGGCCTGGATGCGCCTCACCGGACAACGCGTGGAAGAGACCATGGCCCGGCTGTGTGCTCTCGACCTCCGGCCCAAGCATTTCGCCCAAGACGAGCTAGCGCAGACCCGCGTCGCTGAACTCGAAGCCGTGGTCGCTCGGGTTGATGGCGGATATGACCTATTCTTCGACATCACCATGTCTGCGTTTTTCGCCCGCGCGGTTGCCGCGTTGGCGGCCACATCCCCCGGGTCGAGCTGACATGTCGAGCCCGCCGACGGTCATCCTGCACACCGATGCCCCGGCCGCGGCGCTCGCGATCCTGAACGAGACACACCCTGACCTGCGCGTGGAGAGCTGCGACACCTATGCCGCGCTGCCGGACCTGATCAATGCGACCGGCGCCCAGGTCGTTTATTCCGTGCGCTTCGACGGCACGCCGCGCTTTCCCCGGCAGGCGCTGGTTGAAAGCCGCAGCGTCCGCTGGGTGTCGGTCGGCGGCTCAGGAACAGACCATCTGCGGCCGTGGGACCCGGCGCGGGTGACGGTGACCAACGCCGCCGGCGTCGCCGCCGATATGATCGCCGAATACGTGCTCGGCGCCATGCTCGCCTTTTCCCTCGACCTGCGCGGCTTTTCCCGCCGCCAGCGGGCACGCGAGTGGAGTTTCGCCAAGGTTGAGCCGATCGGCGGGCGGACGCTGTTGATCCTCGGCCTAGGCAGGACGGGGATGGCGATCGCCGCGCGCGCCAAGGCTCTCGGCATGAGGACCTTGGGGGTCCGGGCCCGGCCGAGGCTCACCTCCGGGGTCGACGAGGTGCACGGGGCCGGCGACCTGCCCGTCCTTTGGGCGCGCGCGGATGTCATCGTCTGCTGCGTGCCGCTGCTCGACAGCACCCGCGGCCTCGTCGGCCGATCGGCTTTCGCGGAGATGAAGCCGGGCGCAGTGCTCATCGACGTCTCGCGCGGCGGCGTGGTGGACGAGCAAGCGTTGCTCGCCGCGCTGGATTCCGGAAAGCTGAAAGGCGCGGCGCTCGATGTCTTTACGACCGAGCCGTTGCCCAAAGATCATCCGCTCTGGGCCTATGAGAACGTGATGGTCACGCCGCATTGCGCATCCGTCTACGACGGCTGGGACGTGAAGTCGGTTCGAATGTTCGCGGAGAACCTCGCTCGTTACCGGCGCGGCGAGCCGCTCCACAATGTGGTTAGCCCCGAGCGCGGCTACTAAGGCAGGAGGAGGCGCCCAATGACGCAGCATGTTCGCACTGGCGGTCGGAGGTCGAGGGCCGCACGCAATGGCAGCGGCATCCCGCAGCTACCCTGGCAGCGCGTGGTGAACCCTTACGCGCCCATGCAGCTCCTCGATGAGGAGAAGATGGAGGCGCTGCACCGGACCTCGATCCGCATCCTTTCGGAGCTCGGGATCCGCGTCATGGGCGACCGGGTCATGGCCATTTTCGAGTCTGCCGGCGCTATCGTGGATCGCGCCGAGCAGCTCATCCGCATCGACGAGAGCCTCGTGAACGAGGCGCTGAAGAGCGCACCCTCCTCATTCACCCTCACTGGGCGCAACGCCGCCAAGGAACTCCTTCTCGGCGACGGGGCCATCGCGTTCGGCCTCGTGGCCGGTCCGCCGAACGTGCATGACCGGATCAACGGCCGCCGGCCGGGCAATCTCCCCGACTACGAGAACTTCATCCGCCTGGCGCACCACTTCAATGCCATTCACATCATCGGCAACCAAGTCGTTGCCCCGATGGAGCTGCCAGCCAATTCTCGCCACCTTGACACCTACCGGGCTAATGTGTCGCTGAGCGACCTCAGCTTCCACTGCACGGCTATCGGCCGCGGCCGGGCGATGGACGGCATCAACATGATGGCGATCGCCCGCGGCATGACCGTGGACCAGATGCGCGCCTCGCCGGGCGTCACCACCATTATCTCCGTCAACTCGCCGCGGCTGTTCGACGATGCAATGGCCGACGGGCTGATCGCCATGGCCGAGCATAGCCAGCCCGTCACTGTCACCCCGTTCACCCTGATGGGCGCGATGACGCCGGTAACGCTTGCCGCCGCACTTGCGCAGCAGAATGCCGAAGCCCTGTTCGGGATCGTACTGACACAGCTCGTCAATCCCGGCACGCCGGCGATGTACGGCGCCTTCACCTCCAATGTCGACATGCGCTCCGGGGCCCCAGCCTTCGGGACGCCGGAAAACGCCAAGGCCAACATTGTGGCGGGGCAGCTGGCGAGGCGCTACCGCTTGCCCTACCGAACCTCAAACGCCAACGCCTCTAACGTCGTCGACCTCCAGGCGGCCTATGAGACCGAGATGGCGACCTGGGGCGCTGTGCTGGGCGGGGCCAACCTGATCTATCACGCCGCCGGCTGGCTGGAGGGCGGGCTCACGGCGTCTTACGAGAAACTCGTGCTCGACGTGGAGATCCTCCAGAACATGATGGAGTTCCTCCGACCGCTGCCCTTCGAGGAGGACGATCTCGGCTTCGAGGCGATCAAGGCGGTTCCGACAGGCGGGCACTTCTTCGGTTCAGAACACACGATCGCCCGTTATGAGACCGCCTTCTACCGGCCGATGCTGTCCAATTGGCAGAATTACGGCGCGTGGCACGACGCCGGCGGGCACGACGCGCTGGAGCGGGCGACCGTGCTCTGGCAGCAGGCGCTGCGGGACTACGAGGAGCCGGCGATGGATCCATCGATACGCGAGGAGCTGGACGCTTATGTCGCGCGCCGGCGGGAGGAGATCGGTGCGGGGGAGCCGTGAGGGCGGACTGGCCTCAGATTCAACCTGCCATCCAGCCGCCATCGACCATCAGGTTGATTCCAGTGACGTAGGAGGCCATGTCGCTGGCTAGGAACGCGGCAGACCCGGCCACATCGTCCGGCGCGCCGAGCCGGGGCCAGGGCGTGCGGCGGCAAGCGTAATCGAGAGCTTCGGGGTCGTTGGCGACACCCGGCTTGCCGGTGATGATCTTGCCCGGTGCCACGGCGTTGCAGACGATCCCGTCGCAAGCATGATCGACCGCAATCTGCCGTGTCATCTGGACAATGGCGCCCTTGCTCACCCCGTAAGGGAAGTCGCCCGGACAGGCCACCATGCCGTGCTGCGACGAGATGTTGATGATGCGGCCGCGGATGTCGTTGACCGGCTCCTGCGTCCGCATCTGCATCACCGCGCGTTTGCAGCAGAAGAAGAAGCCGGTGAGGTTGACCGCGATCACCCGGTTCCACTGTTCGGGCGAGGTATGGAGCAGGTCCGTGCTCGTATAGATCGCGGCGTTGTTGACCAGCACGTCGAGGCGCCCGAAACGGTCGACGGTCACCGCGAAAAGCCTTTCGACGCTGTCCCAAGCAGCGATGTCGGTGGTCACATGCAGCGCGCGGCCACCCTCTGCTCCGATAAGGTCCAGCGTAGTGCGGCCGCCCTCGATCGGAAGCTCGACGATGTCGGCCAGCACAATCGCCGCGCCTTCGCGGGCGAAGCGGAGTGCGATGGCGCGGCCGATCCCCGAACTCGCCCCGGTCACGATCGCAACTTTCCCGTCCAGCAGCGCCATGGATTCTCCTACGTTTCTCGGCGCAGGACTCGTCCGCCGGCCCTGCCCGTCAGCACGCCGACGCGCACGATCTCCTGCCCGTGAAGGAAAACGCGCGAAAGCCGGGCGTTAACCCGCCAACCGTCGAAGGGCGTGGTAACGGCGCGCGAAACCTGCTCGGCGGCCGAGATCCGGCTGGGGCGCCGGGGATCGAGGACAAGAATATCGGCGTCATAGCCGGGGGCGATCTTGCCTTTGCTGCCCCCCAAGCCAAATCGGCGGGCCGGGTTCTCGGCGCACATGCGAGCGATGTCGCGGAACTCGATCAGCCCCTCATCGGCGAGCTTCAGCATCACGAAGAGCAGCGTCTGCAAGCCGGGCATCCCGCCTGGGATGTCGGCGAAAGCCCGATAAGAAGCCGCCTTCTCAGCCGGGCTATGAGGCGCATGGTCAGTGGCCACGATGTCGATAAGACCGCCGCGCAACGCGTTCCGCAAGGCTTGCACGTCGGCTGGGGCGCGGAACGGCGGCGAGGCTTTCAGTTCCGCGCCCCGGTGCTCGTACTCCTCGGCGGTGAAGAAGAGGTTCTGCGGCGTCGTCTCGATGCTGGCATCGGCCATGCCGCGAAGGCGACCCCAGGTCTCCAGCCCAAGCGCCGAGTTGGTCTGCCGGATGTGGATGCGGGCGCCGGTAGCGGCCCCGGCCAGCATCGCGCGCGCAATCCCGCCGGCTTCGGCCAGCGGTGGGCGGCTCGCCAGGAAGGCCCCGACATCGCGGCCATCGTGTCGCGCGATGCTGCCGAGGAGGATGGATTGGTCTCCCGGAGAGACGCCGACAAGGGTGTCGGTCTTCACCAGGTGCAGGAGCGCGGTGGTGACAGCATCCAGCGTGGGAAACAGGAAGCGGTTTGCCACGTCGGCAGTGAAGAGCTCGAATGACACGGGCGCGTGGGTCCGCAGGCCCGGGACAAGACCGAGGTCGCTACTAACTACCGCCTGGAATCCCACATCGACATGTACGCGGCCCTCCGCCAACGCTATTTTTGCGGCGAGGTCCTCTCCTGTCGCCGTCCAGGGCTCGTCCGTCGGCATGTCGAGCACCGTAGTCACCCCGCCAAGTGCGGCGGCGTGCGTGCCGGACTCGAAATCCTCCTTGTGGGTCAGCCCCGGCTCGCGCAGATGAGCGTGCGCATCGACAAGCCCGGGCATGAGAAAAGAGTTGGCGGCGTCCACCAGAATTTGCGCCTCGCCCGCTTCGGTTGGCGAGAGCAGCGCAACCACCCGGCCCCCGTGAATCGCGACATCGCAGCATTGGGCGCCATCGGCGCTGATGACGGTGCCGCCGACGATCCGGGTCTCAAACAAGGCCGCGACCCGTCGTCAGCCGCCCTCGGCGAAACTTGCGTGGTGGTCAAGCCAGTAC
>JACCSN010000737.1 GCA_013812985.1 Hyphomicrobiales bacterium
GTGCTGCTGCGCCGGTTTGAATCCGTCGCTCAGACGGCCTGCCGAAAGGGAGAGACGCCCGGCTTCCTGCATCTCTACGTCGGCGAGGAAGCGACGGCGGTCGGCGTCTGCGCGCATCTGCGGTCCACCGACTGGATCACCTCGACCCATCGCGGTCATGGTCATGCGCTCGCCAAGGGAATGGATCCGCGCATCCTCATGGCGGAGCTGTTCGGCAAGCGCGACGGCTGCTGCGGCGGCCGCGGCGGCACGATGCATCTCTACGACCGTTCCGTCGGGTTGTTTGGGACCAACGGCATCGTCGCGGCCGGCATCAGCCACGCCGTCGGCGTCGGCATGAGCGCCCGCACGCAAGGGCGCGACGCGGTTGGCGTCGCCTTCTTCGGCGATGGCGCCACCAGCCATGGCGGCTTCCACGAATCCCTGAATTTCGGCGGGGTGCAGAAGGCACCGGCGGTGTTCGTGTGCGAGAACAACCTCTACGCCACCGCCACGCCGCTCAAGATGGCCACGCTCAATCCCGAGATCGCGACGCGGGCCGCCGCATACGGGATCCCGGGCGTGGCCGTCGACGGCAACGACGTGATCGCCGTCTGGGAGGTGATGCGCGAGGCCGCCGCACGGGCGCGGCGCGGCGAGGGTCCGACCCTCATCGAGGCGAAGACCTACCGCACGGTCGGTCATCACGAAGGCGACCCGGTGGTCGGCGCCTACCGCACCCAGGCGGAAGTCGACGAATGGGCGCGGCGCGATCCGATCACCTCCTTCCGCGGCCGGCTTGTCGACGAGTTCGAGGTCGCATCGATCCAGGAGCTCGACGCGATCGACGCCCGCGTGGACGCGGTGGTGCGGGAGGCGCTCACCTTTGCCCGCAACTCGCCCGAGCCCGATTCCGGCACGACGTTCCATCACGTCTTCGCCGAGCCGCTGAACCCGCCGGCGGCGCTGGCCGCGTTGGCGGCTTCCGGTGGTCCGGTTACGAGCTGGCTCGACGCCGTCCGCGACGGCATCGCGGAGGAGATGCGGCGCGATCCGCACATCCTCTATTTCGGCGAGGGCACCGGCGAGCGCGGCGGCACCTTCGCTCACACCAGGAACCTCTTCGGGGAATTCGGGCCGGCCCGCATGGTCGATACGCCAATCTCCGAGCAGGGTTTTACCGGCGCCGCGCTCGGCGCCTCGGCCACGGGCGCGCGCACGATCGCCGACCTGATGTTCGCCGATTTCCTCTTCGAGGCGGCCGGGCAGATCGTGCTGCAGGCGGCCAAGCTCCGCTACATGTCGAACGGCCAGATGAACGCGCCCATGGTGGTGCGCGTCGGCACAGGCGCCGTCCGCAGCGCCGGCCCGCACCATTCCGGCGCCTACCATCCGATGTGGGCGCATGTGCCGGGCCTCATCGTCTGCCTGCCGTCGACGCCGGCCGACGCCAAGGGGCTGATGAAGACGGCGCTCCGCGCCTACGACCCTGTCCTCATGCTGGAGATGAAGGCGCTGTTCGCCACGAAGGGCGAGGTGCCGGCCGGCGAGCATTTCGTCCCGTTCGGGGTGGCGCGCATCGCACGCGCGGGCAGGGACCTGACGATCGTCTCCGCCGGGCAGCTCCTCCATCGATCGCTGGAAGCCGCCGAGGCGCTCGCCGCCGAGGGAATCGATTGCGAGGTGATCGACCTACGCACGATCATGCCGCTCGATGTGTCGACCGTCGCCGAGAGCGTCGCCAGGACCCACCGCCTGCTGATCGTCGACGAGGGCTGGGCGATGTGTGGCGTCGGCGCCGAACTCGGCCAGGCCATGAACGAGCTCTGCTTCGACGAGCTCGACGCGCCGGTCGGCCGGCTGCACACCGAGCCGGTGACGCATCCGCTCGCCCCTGCTTTGGAGCGCGCGATGCTGGTCGACGCCCCCAAGATCGTGGCGGCGGCGAAGGGCTTGATGGAGGGCCGCGCCCCGCTTCCCTGGCACTGGCGGCATCCGGCCATTGGGGCGGCGACCGCTCCAACCCTGGCTTCCGAAAAATCAAAGCCGGCGGCCGGAAGCTCCGAGGCGAAGCAAGCGCCTCAAGCGGCGGCAGCCGTCCCGGCTTCCGGCGGAGGCGAGCCGATCACCATGCCCTTCGGCGACCTGACGGTCAGCGAGGGCAAGATCGTCCGCTGGGCGAAGGCGGAAGGCGACGTCGTGAAGCCGGGCGAGCTTGTGGCCGAGATCGAGACCGACAAGGCGGTGGTCGAGATCGAAGCCCCCGCCGGCGGCCGGCTGGCGATCGAGCTGCCGCTCGGCGCGGTGGTGCCGATGGGCGGCCGCATCGGTTCGGTGCTTTAGCCGCCGCTCCGTTTGCCGGCCTGAAAGCCGGCGGCGGGCAAGCTTCGGGGAGGGGAGCCGAGTGGCTATCGAGCATATCGACGGGGTGCTTTGCCCCGCCGCCGATCTCGCCGCCTTTGTCCGGTCGCTCGTTGCCGCCGCCGGAATCGACGCGGCCAGCGCCGAGGCGGTATCGCGCGCCTTGGTCGACGCGTCCTCGCGCGGCGTCGACACGCACGGCGTCCGCCTCGCGCCCTGGTATCTCCAGATGATCGAAGGCGGCCGGGTCAACCGCCATCCTCGCCTCTCCTTCGAGCGCAAGGCGGCCGCCGTCGGCCATGTCGATGCCGATGACGGCTTTGGCCATGGTGCGAGCTATCGCGCCATCGAGGAAGGCGTCGCCATCGCACGGGAAACGGGCCTCGCGGCGATCACGGTCGGCCGCTCGTCGCACCATGGCGCGACCGGCTGCTACACGCTCGCCGCCGCCCGCCAGGGCTTTGCCGCGATCGGCATGACGCACGCTGATTCGGCCGTCGTGCCGTTCGGCGGCAGCAAGCCCTTCTTCGGCACCAACCCGATCAGTTTCGCCGTGCCGGCCCCGGGCGAGGAGCCGATGCTCCTCGACATGGCGACGAGCAGCATCCCCGCCAATCGCATCATGCTGCGCCGGGCGACCGGGGTTCCGCTGCCGCCCGACGTGGCGGTGACGGTCGACGGGCACGCAACCCGCGACGCCGGGGAGGCGACCGCGCTGCTGCCGCTCGGCGGGGCCGGGTTCGGCTACAAGGGCGCCGGGCTGGCCGCCATGGTGGATGTGCTCTGCTCGGCCTTCACCGGCATGGGCCACGGCGCAACGTTCGCGCCCCAGGGCGGCCCCGATTTCTCCCAGCCGATTCCGCTCGGGCATTTTTTCCTGATCCTGACGCCGGCGCTCTTCCAGGCGGCCGAGGTGTTCGATGCCCGGATCGGGGCGATGCTCCGGGACCTTCGCGAGCAGCCGGCCCATCCCGGCCAGCGCGTCATGGCGCCGGGGGACATTGAGAAGGCTGAAGCCACCCGTCGCGCGCGGGACGGCGTCCCGGTCGACTGGACGACCTGGCGCGCGCTGGAGGCCGCCGCAGGCCACTACGCCTGCGCCGTTCCGGCATGGGTCCCGACCGCCCCACAGGCCAGCGACACAGAAGCGGCGGCGATCCGGGAGAGCGCGTCGTGAAAGTCGAATTGAGCGGCAAGCTCGCCGTGCTCACCGGCGCCAGCGGCGCCCTGGGCAAGGCTATCGCCGACGCCCTGTCCGCCAACGGCGCGACCGTCGCCTCGGTCGATGCCCGCGACGGACCGCTGTCGGAAGCGGCTCTGGATCGCGCGGTTGGGCGTTCCGGCGAACCGTTCCTGCTGGTCAATCTCAGCCGCGGCGCCGAGGGCCTGCCGGATGGCGATCAGCCCGCGGAGGTTGGGGCCGAGCTGCGGGACTTTACCCTGGCAACCCGCCATTTGGCGGCGCGGGTGACGCGGGTCGTGAACGTCGTCTCAGCCGCCGGGCTGGTGCCGTTGCGGGGCGCGGCGGTCTTCTCGGCGGAGCAGGCGGGATTGGTGGCGCTGACCCGGACGCTGGCCATGGAACTCGGGCCGCGGGTGATGGTCAACGCCGTCGCAGTCGGCTCCTTCGCCGCGGCCGAGGGAGAGCCACGGGCGGCGCGGCTCCTGAGCCATACCGCCCTCAAGCGGCCGGCGCGGCCCGGCGAAATCGTCGCCGCCGTGCTGTTCCTGGCCGACCCGGCGAACACCTACATGTCCGGGCATACGCTGAACGTGGATGGCGGGTGGGCGGCGGGATACGCCCGCGATTTCTGATGCCGGCCGCCCTCCGTTCAGGTCAGGTCATTGGGCGCGTCATAGGTGACGCTGAAGCTGTCGGCGCGGTTCCTGGCGATCGACAGCTCGACGATGTCGCCACCCTCGGCGCGGTAGAGCATCTGGGCGATCAGGATGGGCGCGCCCTCGGGACAACCCAGATCGAGCGCGAGTTCCGCATCGGCGATTTCCGCCTTGAGGGTCACGCGCGCGCCGGAAAGCCGGATCCCGAGCTGGCGCTGGACCGAGCGAAAGACCACCACGTCGTCGAAATCGGAACGGCCGAGGCGGCTGCCGACCGATGGCGGGAAATAGATCGTGTGTTGGCTGACCGCCTTGTCGCCGACATGGAGGATGGCGCGCAGGCAGTAGCAGGGCTCGGATGCCGGCAGGCCGAACGCCGCGCTGGCCAGCGCCGATCGCTCCGCGCCATAGGAGCGGATGCGGAGCCTGCGGTCGCGCGTCGACTCGACGATCGCCGCGAGGCTATGGAAATCGATGCTCGGCCGCATCAGCGGCTCCGACGCCGCGACCAATGCCGGCTTGGCGGCCCGCTTTCGAATGAGCCCCTCGTCCTGGAGCTCGCGGAGGCCGCGCCGGACCGTGATCAGGCTGATCGCGAAGCGGTCGGCGATCTCAGCTTCCTTCGGCAGGGCCGAGCCGATCGGGAAGGTGCCGGCGGCAATCTGCCGGCGAAGGATGTCGGCGAGCTGCTGATAGAGCGGGCCTCGGCGCCGGTCGAGCGACTCGGCCGCGAGCAGGTCGACGCCGGCGGTCGCCAGGCCCTTGATGCTGTCGTCGAGCAAGCAGGAATTCCTTGTCAAAGCGCCGATCCGTGGAACCGGTGGCGCGTCATGCAACGGGACGAGCGGGCGGGGCGCCCGTAAGAAGAACCGTCATCATAGCCGATCGGACGGCCGAAAGAACGCCCGTCCCTCCACCGCAACATCAGCCCGGAGAATTCGAATGCAGGCCGATCTCAGCGAACAGGTCGCGTTCGTCACCGGCGCGGCCGGCGGCATCGGTCGGGCCACCGCACAGCGGCTCGCCGCCAACGGCGCGGCGATCGTCGTCGCCGACATCGACGGACCCGGCGCGGCCGCGACGGCCGCCGAGCTGCCGCGTGCGATCGCGGTCGAGATGGACGTGCGCGACGCCGGCGCGGTCGAGCGCGCCGTCAACGCTACGATCGAGCATTTCGGCCGCCTCGACATCCTCATCAACAATGCCGGCGTCAACACCTTCAAGAACCGCGTCGACATCGACGCATTCCCCGAGGACGAGTGGCATCGCATCGTGAGCGTCGACCTCGACGGGCTCTATTTGGTCAGCCGCGCCGCGGCGCAGCCGATGATCAGGCAGGGCTCCGGCCGCATCGTCAATGTCGCCTCGGTGGTCGGCGTCACCGCGATGCGCCTGCAGAGCCCGTTCGTCGCCGCCAAGGCGGGCGTCATCCACCTCACCCGCTCGATGGCGCTTGAACTGGGACCGAAGGGTATCCTGGTCAATTCCATCGCCCCCGGCTCGGTCATGACGGAAGGGACCAAGCAGCTGTTCTACGGCGAGGAGGGCTCCTTCCGCGCCCAGACGGCGGCCTTCCTCAAGCACGTCCCGCTTGGCCGGCCGGCGACCGTCGACGAGATCGCCGAAGCGATCCTGTTCCTCTGCGCGCCGGCCAATTCCTACATGACCGGCCATCTGATGATGGTCGACGGCGGCTGGACCGCCGGCTACATGATGTGATGGCTTGTGCTACGATGCCGACTGATCGGCAGCCGCTCTAGAGCGCGTTTCATGTACTGTTCTTTCCGCGGCGTCTGACGCACCGCATCAGTTGAGCGAACATCACATTTTCACGTTGCACAAGTTTGGCCGGCAGGGGTCCCGGATTGTGTCAGCCGCCGCAGGCCGCCGCCCGCCCGAGAAGAAAGGCCTTCTCGCGCTCGTTGCGGGTGAACCCGGCCGCACGCTCGAATTGGACCCTGGCCTCGTCTAGCCGGCCGGTCCGGAACAGAAAATCCCCCTTGGCCGCCGGCAGGGGGGCGTAGTTGCGCAAGGCCGCGGCCTGCGCAATCTCGTCAACGAGCTTTAGACCGGCCTCCGGGCCGATGGCCATGCTGTAGGCCACGGCCCGATTCAGATCGACCACCGGCGACGGCATGACCTCACTGAGGGTGTCGTATAGCGCCGCAATCCTCTTCCAGTCCGTATCCTCCGCGTTGCGCGCCCTCGCGTGGCAGGCGGCGAGCGCGGCCTGCAGGGCGTAGGGCCCGTTGGCGCCTCCCAAGTCCCCGGCGCGTCCCAGGGCGGCGAGGCCGCGGCGGATCAGGAGCTGATCCCAGCGGGCGCGGTTCTGTTCGGTCAGGACAACCGGCGAGCCGTCCGGCGCCGTGCGAGCGGCGAGACGCGAGACCTGGATTTCCATTAGAGCGAGGAGACCGAAGACCTCAGGCTCGTCGGGCGCCAAGCCGGCAAGGATGCGGCCCAGGCGCTGGGCCTCGGCGCAGAGCGCCGGGCGGGTCAGGTCCTCGCCGGCGGTGGCCGAATAGCCCTCGTTGAAGATCAGATAAATGACCTCCAGAACCGAGGCGAGGCGCTCCTCTCGCGCCGGCCCCCGAGGCGCCTCGAAAGTCAGGCCGGCGTTGCCAAGCGTCCTCTTGGCTCGGACGATACGCTGGGCGATGGTCGCTTCGCGGGAGAGGAAGGCGCGGGCGATCTCCTCGGTGGTCAGCCCGCCGACAAGGCGGAGCGTCAGGGCCGCGCGCGCCTCAGTGGATAAGACCGGGTGGCAGGCGGTGAAGATCAGGCTCAGAAGCTCATCGCCGACGTCGTCGTCCATCGCCGCTTCGATTTCCTCGACGCAGGTCACGCGTTCATTTTCTTGGGTACGAGCGATCTCGGCGTGCTTGCGCTCAAGCATCTTGTCGCGGCGGAACCCGTCGATGGCCCGGCGCTTGGCCGCCGCTATCAGCCAGGCGCCGGGGCTTTTCGGAACCCCGGCCTTCGGCCATTCGGACAGGGCGGTCAGGAGGGCGTCCTGCGCCAGCTCTTCGGCCAGGCTCACGTCCCGCACCATCCGGGCCAAGCCCGCGACGAGCCTGGCCCGTTCGATCCGGAAGACCGTCTCGATCGCCTGATGGGTTTCGGTCGCAGGCATGTCTTCCGGACGAGGTCGTAGGCTCATATGCGTAGACGCCCGCGTTCGACCCATCCCAGACCATTCGGACGGTCCCGCATTCGGGGCGCCGCAAGGTGCTCCGTCAGGATGTCCCATCGATTTCGGCAAGGTCCTCACCATCGTAGTACTGAGCCGGTGTGATCCGGCCAAAGAGGTTGAGGAAAGGAAGAGAGTTGCTCCCAGGCACGAACCCCGCGTCCACGGCGCGGACATCCAGTTTAAGGAGTCACTACCCAAGAGAACGGCTAGGAACAGGGCAAGTCGCGGTGGCGACCGACGGGCTTCAGCGGCGGCTGGCCGCCTTTTCGCGATTTCGGTCGTGCAGTTCGGCGACTTCCGGCGTCAGGGCGTCGCCGAAGTCGGCCGCCTCGAACACCGGCCGGATCTCGATCTCGCTCGGGCCGAGCATCGGATTCGGGCAGCGCTTCACCCACTCGACCGCCTCGGCCAGGTCCTTGACTTCCCAGAGCCAGAAGCCGGCGACCAGCTCGCGAGTCTCGGCGAAGGGGCCGTCGATGACGGTGCGGCTCGGGCCGTCAAAGGCCACGCGCTTGCCCTGCGCTGACGGCTTGAGGCCCTCGCCGGCCAGCATGACGCCGGCGTTAACCAGCTCCTCGTTGAACTTGCCCATGGCCTCGAGCAGTTCGGTCGAGGGCATGACGCTCGCTTCGCTGTCTTTGGTCGCCTTCACCAGAACCATAACGCGCATCGTCGTGTCTCCTCTGATCCACGGAGGCCACATCGGCCTCCCTGCTCATACGACGAACGAGCTTTGGCGGGATCGACATCCCGCCGAAACTTTCGCGCGAAAGGGGTCTACCGCGGTTCCGCACGATCATCCATGGCCTGTGGAACGCCATCAGCCGAATCCTCGACCTCACCTCGCCCCAGGAATGCGCCGCCCCAGGAATGCGCCAACGACTTCGCCGATGCCGGCTACGGTGCCGATCGATCGGAAACCGCTCCAAGGTGAACGACTCTCGGGATACGCGGATTGCTCGG
>JACCSN010000399.1 GCA_013812985.1 Hyphomicrobiales bacterium
GCCTCGGCTCGCCGCGCGAATAGACGGAACTCGGCGCTCAACATTCTCCCCTGATCCTGAGCCTGTCGAAGGGGTGGGGGGAGGGGATAGGGGAGGGGGCAGCTCGGCCTCGTCCTTTTTGTCGCAACCTTGGATGTCCAGGCGCATGGAGCGTTGGCGCAATCCGTCCCCCAGCCCTCCCCCGCCCCTTCGACAGGCTCGGGAAAGGGGGGCGGAAGCGCGCAAAATCCTGAAAGCTTATCCCCGCCCTGAAAACCTCCCGTATCATCTTCCCCATCCCCGCCTGTTGAGGGCGTCGGCCGGCGTTATCGATCGGGGCGGGGGTGCGGAGCCCGTAGCGGTGAAGGAGTTACGCCCGATGCACCGCCGCGGGAGCCCAAGCCGTTTCGTCGACGCATCGAGGCTTGGCGTGAAGCAACCCCGGACGAGGGAGTGCTGAACGGGAAAGCCCCGAAGGCGAACGGAGCAAGCTTCCCCTCCGCGCGGGGCGCCCGCAGCGCCTGAACGCCGTCTGATCGCGATCGCAGATCGCAACCCTCAAGCGCCGCGAGGCGCCCCGCACCCCTCAATCCCTCCGGGCCGGCCAGGTCGCGGAGCCAAAGGCGCGCCCTGCAACCAGGGCCGCCGCTTCCGATTCACCATTGGACGCGATCGTTACAATTCGAATTAGCGCCGCAACACTTTCTTAAGCTACATTAAAGGCTGACAACAAAGTGTCGCGTCATGTTCAAGCCTTTGTCTATCGTCCTCTTCGGCGTCATCACCGCCATCCTCCCGGCCCACTTCGCCCGCGGCGCGGTCGAGGACGGCGCTCCTCTGCGGTTGGCGGAAGCTGTTCCCGTCGCCAATGGCCTGCTCGGCGCGGCCGCCGATCTGCGGCTTGAATTTTTCCAGGAGGACGGTCCCGACAGCGGCCTGGTGCGCGTCCTGCTCACGCCCGAGATGCGGCCGCTCACGATCCTGGAAGCGCGGTCGGCAGCGCAGCAGGCCTTTCTCGACACCCTCGACGAGCCCGGCCTTGGCGACAACCTCACACGGATCACGGTCGTCGTCCGGCTCATGCCGAAGGCTTTTCTGACCGCCGATCCTCGCGAGGAGGTGTTCCTCTTCGTCCATAAGGGCGGCCGAGAATGGTCGGTGCTCGCCGGCGAGTGAAACCGAGCGCCTTCGCCGTTAAGGGGCTGCGACCGTCTCCGTCGGCCCAAACAGCGTTTCAAACGCCGCCTTGAGCGCCATGTCCACTTCCGGCATGGAGACCGGCAGGCCGAGATCGACCAGGCTGGTGACCCCGTAGCCGGCGATGCCGCAGGGCACGATTCCCGAATAATGCTCAAGCTCCGGATCGACGTTCAAGCTGATCCCGTGGAAGCTCACCCAGCGCCGCACGCGGATGCCGATCGCTGCGATCTTGTCCTCGGCCGGCGCCCCATTTTGAAGCGGCGGCTTTTCGGGACGGCGCACCCATACGCCCACCCGATCCTCGCGCCGCTCGCCCCGCACGTTGAACGAGCCCAGCGTGGCGATGATCCACGCCTCCAGCGCCGCGACATAGCGGCGGAGATCCGGCCCGCGGCGTTGGAGGTCGAGCATCAGGTAGACGACCCGCTGGCCCGGCCCGTGATAGGTGAACTCGCCGCCGCGCCCGGTGCGGACGACGGGAAAGCGCTCCGGCGCCAGCAGGTCGGCTTCGCGCGCGCTGGTTCCCGCCGTGTAGAGGGGCGGGTGCTCGACCAGCCAGACGCGCTCGGTCGCCTCTCCCGCCCTGATCGCCGCGACCCGTGACTCCATCACCGCCACTGCTTCTGCGTAAGGGACAAGGCCATCGCTGACGGCCCATTCAACGGGGTTGCCGTCGAATTTGAGCAAGAGCCGAGCTGCAGTCTCATTCGAGATTCGCGACGTTGCACGAACCGGCGTGAGTTCGATCATTTCAGATCAAGTTGCGTTACAATAGCGCGCTGGATGGATTCCAGATCCGCCGGAGAAAGCCGCTCGATGAAGCTCCTAAGGCGCAGTTTGCTGGCAGTGCTAATTTGATCGGCCATTGCTTTGCGGGGTTCGCCGCGAAGCTTAACGTAAGCCTCCGACGGAAACAGCCGTTCGACGTTGCTCGTGAGCGGTACAACTTGGACTCGATTGAGCTTCTGATTGGCCGAATCATTGCTAATGACGACGGCCGGTCTCGTTTTCTTAATCTCGCCACCGACCGAGGGGTCAAAATCTATCCACCAGACGTCGCCGCGTTGCGGAAACCTATCGCGGATCATCTGCTATATCAGCAATGAGACCTTCGGCCCATTCGAGTGCTTCAGCTTCCCGTTCCTCGTCTGCCGCCATCGCAGCATACTCGGCGTCCAGGTCACGGCGCGTAACATGCGGTCGGGCCAGATCATTCAAAAATCGACTAATCCGCCTCGGCCCCACGACACTATGGAGGCCCTCGTAGACCTCGTCTTCCACCATGATCGTCAGCTTCTTCGACATCCCGGCCTCCTTATACGTGCAACATACGTGAAGCAGATATCTCTGCCAAGCTTTTCAGGCGAGCTCCCGTGCCCTTGTTGTCCCACGCGCCGTTTGCTACATGACCGCGCGTAGCTTGATGCCGGCATTCTTCAAGCGGTCGTGGCGGAACTGGTAGACGCGCAGCGTTGAGGTCGCTGTGGGGCAACCCGTGGAGGTTCGAGTCCTCTCGACCGCACCAGATCAAGGCGGCCCTGGGCCGCCTTTTTCATGGCCGCGTTTCCGCGCCCCGAAACACCTTCTCCCGATCGGCAGACCACGCTAGACCGGTCTACGGGCGGCGGAGGACATGCTGTTGGAGACAGAGACAGCCGAACGGCCAGAGCCCGAATCCGAGATCCCGATCCGCGACGAGGAGGGGACGCTTGAGCCCGGCTTCGTCGAGCTGGTGTCGGCGGCGATCGACGCCCATGACGGCGCCAGGCTCCGCGAGCTGGTCGAGGACCTGCACGAATCCGATCTGGGCGATGTCCTCCAGGCGCTCGACCCGGACAGCCGCGACCAGCTCGTCCAGCTCATGGGCCACGATTTCGACTGGGTGTCGCTCACCGAAATCGACGAGACGGTCCGCAACGAAATCCTGGAATCAATCCCGAACGAGCAGATCTCCGAAGTCGTCCGCGATCTCGATCCTGACGACGCGGTGGAGATCATCGCCAATCTGGACGAGGAGGACCGCGAGGAGGTCCTGGCCGGCCTGCCCTTCGCCGAGCGTATCGCGCTGGAGCGCAGTCTTGACTACCCGGAGGAATCCGCCGGGCGGCGGATGACGACGAAATTCATCGCCGTGCCGCCGTTCTGGACGGTCGGCCAGACGATCGACTTCATGCGCGGCGACAAGCGGCTGCCCGAAGAATTCTTCG
>JACCSN010000412.1 GCA_013812985.1 Hyphomicrobiales bacterium
AGCACCTCCTGTCCTGCCTGGAAACCGGCAAGGCAACCGAGGCGCTGGCCGGCGCGACGCCCTATCTCCGCCTGTTCGGCCTGGCCGCGGGCGGCGCTTATCTCGCCAAGGGCGCCCTGGCTTCCCTTGTCGATTCCGCGCCGGAAGCAGCTTTGCGCATCGCTACCGCCCGTTTCTTCGCCGAGCAACTCGCGCCCGAAACGGCCGCCTTGCGCATCGCGGTGATCGACGGCGCGGAGGCGGTGCTGGGCTTCGACCCGGCCCAGCTGGCGGGCTGAGATATGGCTCATGGCATCCGGATCGAGCGGGACGGGCCGGTCCAGATCCTGCGCTTCGACCGGCCCGACAAGAAGAACGCGATTACGGGCGCCATGTATGCGGCGCTGGCCGAGGCGCTGAAGGCGGCGAGCGCCGACGATGCGATTGCCGTTTCGGTTTTCCTCGGCTCGCCCGGATTCTTCACCGCCGGCAACGACATCGGCGATTTCATCCGCTCAGCGACGGAGGGCCACGGCATCGGCGAGCCGGCGCTGCGCTTCCTGCGGGCGCTGGCTACCCACGACCGGCCGCTCATGGCCGGCGTGGACGGGCCGGCTTTCGGGATCGGCGCGACGCTGCTCCTCCATTGCGATTACGTGCTGGCCACGCCGCGCACCGTCCTCAAAACCCCGTTCACCGATCTCGGTTTGACGCCGGAAGCCGCATCCAGCCTGCTCGGCCCCCGGTCCATGGGCCATCCGCGCGCCTTCGAGCTTCTGGTCCTGGGCCGTGCGCTCGACGCGGAGGTTGCCCTGAAGGCCGGCTTGCTGAACGCCGTGGTCGATCCCGACCAGCTGGAGCCGAGAATCCTGGAAACCGCGCATGAGCTTGCCGCCAAGCCCCGCGACGCGGTGCTCGCCTCGCGCCGGCTCCTGAAGGGCGACACGGCAGCGATCCTGGCGCGCATCGAAGCGGAGGCGACGCTGTTCGCCGAGCGGCTGCAATCAAGCGAAGCGCAGGCCGCCTTCGCGGCGTTCATTTCGAAAAGCAAGAGCTCTTGAGACCTGCGGCTCTTGCCGGCGAAATGCTATGCTGTTCGAATGGGACACGGAAAAGGCGCGGAGCAACCTGGAGAAGCACGGCGTGTCATTCGATCTGGTCACGACCTTGCGATGGAGCGACGGGCAAGCCGTCGAGGACAGGCGCATCGACTACGGCGAGCGCAGGCTGCTCGTTCAATTGGAGATCGAGGGCCGGCTCTACATCGTGGTCTATACGACACGCGACGACCGTCGCCGGTTGATCAGCTTGCGCAAGGCAAATGCCAGAGAGGTGGCGCGGTATGAGCACGAGCAGAAGAAATATCGTGGTCCCTGATGCGGAAGAGGATGCTGCGATCAACCGTGGCATCGCGGAAGATCCGGACACCTGGGAGCCGACGGATGAGGAATGGGGGCGGTCCAAGCCGATTTCAGAGATTGACCCGGATTTCTTCCAGGGGTCCGCTGCCGGCGACTTCGCTGTGGTCATCCGGCAAGGCGACGCCGCCGACGCGCCGGAGATTCGCCGGGTTAGGATCGCGCGATCGCGCGGCGGCCTCTGGATCGTCGAGGCGGACGGCGATGTGACGGCTCGAGAGACTTTCAAGGACGAGGCGGCCGCGCGTGACCGCGCGCGGTCGCTGATGTCGATCCCAACGGGGAGCGGCGGTAAGCCGGCGGACGAAACCGGTCCCTTGAAGCCCAGACGCATCTCTGCCGCCTGAGAGGAGAAGATGAGCCTCTCCGAAAAGACGCTCTTCATCACCGGCGCGTCGCGCGGCATCGGGCTCGCCATCGCGCTCCGCGCCGCCCGCGACGGCGCCAACATCGCCATAGCCGCCAAGACGACGGAGCCGCATCCGAAGCTCGAAGGCACGATCTATACGGCGGCGGAAGCGATTGAAAAAGCCGGCGGCAAGGCGCTGCCGCTGGCCACGGACATCCGCGACGAGGAGGCAGTGAAAGCCGCCGTCGAGCAAACCGTGCGAACCTTTGGTGGGATCGACATCGTCGTCAACAATGCGTCCGCGATCTCGCTTACAGCCACGCCCGACACCGACATGAAACGCTTCGATCTCATGCACGGCATTAATACGCGCGGCACGTACGTCGTGACGAAGACCGCCCTGCCGTTCCTGGAGAAAGCGGCAAACCCGCACGTCCTCATGCTCGCGCCGCCGCTGGATTTCCCCGAGCACTGGTTCGCCCCGCACGTCGCCTATTCCATCGCCAAATACGGCATGAGCCTCTGCGTGCTCGGCTTCGCCGGCGAGTTCCGGACGCGCGGCGTCGCCGTCAACGCGCTGTGGCCGCGCACCACGATCGGGACCGCGGCGATCCGCAACATCGTCGGCGGCGAGGCGATGATCCAGGCCTCCCGCACACCGGAAATTCTTGCGGATGCGGCCTATCTGATCTTCCAAAAGCCGGCCCGGAGCTTCACCGGCAAGTTCCTGATCGACGACACGTTCCTCGTGTCCGAGGGCATCACCGATCTCGACCGCTACCGCGTCGATCCAGGCCGCGCCTTGCAGCCGGATTTCTTTGTGCCGGCCGATTCCGAGCCGCCTGTCTCGCTCGCGCCGGTTCCGCGCTGATCGCATCCGATGCGCGCCTCGGTGATTCTGTCCGCCTTGGTCGCGGCGATGGTCGGCTTTGGCGGGACGGTTGCGCTCATCGTCGCCGCGGCCCAGGCGACCGGCGCCGACGCTGGCCAAACCTCCTCCTGGGTTACCGCGCTCTGCCTCTCGATGGCTGCGACGAGCGCCTATCTCAGCGTCAAACACCGGATCCCGATCATCACCGCCTGGTCGACGCCGGGTGCGGCGCTGATCGCCGACACGGCGGGAACGATCGGGTTCGAAGCAGCCATCGGGGCCTTCCTGTTCGCCGGCCTGCTCGTCCTGGTAACGGCCGCGTTCAATCCGGTCGGCGTTCTGGTCGACCGCATTCCGGCTTCGATCGCCGCCGCCATGCTTGCCGGCGTGCTGATCCGCTTCGCCACGGCGATCTTCGAGCACGCTGAGACAACGCCGGCCCTGGTGCTGCCGCTCGTCGGCATCTTTCTCCTGGCGCGGCTGGCCAGCCCCGCCGGCGCGGTCCTCGTCGTGCTGGCGGCCGGGCTGGCCATGACCTTCGGCCTCGGCTGGGATGAGGAAGCCGCGCTCGACCTGGATTTCGCCACGCTCCAATTCATCGTCCCGAGCTTCGATCCCGCCGTGCTCCTCGGCCTCGGCGTGCCGCTCTATCTGGTGACGATGGCGTCGCAGAACCTGCCGGGTTTTGCGGTGCTGCGCGCCGCCGGCTACACCCCGCCGACGCGCTCGATCCTGGCGGTGACCGGCCTTGCCTCGATTTTGACGGCGCCGTTCGGGGCGCATGCGAGCAACCTCGCCGCCATCACCGCGTCGATCTGCACCGGGCCGGACACCCATCCGGATCCCGAAAAACGCTGGCTCACCGGACCGGTCTACGCCGTGGCCTATCTCTTCCTGGCGGCCTTCGGCGCCTCGTCGGTGGCGCTGATCGCCGCCATGCCCGCGGCGCTGGTGGCCACGGTCGCCGGAGTGGCG
>JACCSN010000422.1 GCA_013812985.1 Hyphomicrobiales bacterium
TCGTAGACGCGGGCGACATCCATGCTGGCTTCCTTGATGTAGCGGACGTTCTCGAACGCCTTTGTCATCCGCGCCACCAGCTTCGCCGACATGTCGACGTTGGAGGTGACCGGGTTGTTGTAGATCATGATGGGGATCGAGACGGCTTCCGAGATCGCCCGGTAGTAGCTGAAAATCTCGTCCTCGGTCGGCGTGTAATAATAGGGCGGGACGATCATCAGCCCGTCGGCGCCGAGTTCCTCCGCCTCCCGGCTATGGCGGACAGCGTTCGGCGTATGGGCGTTCATCGTGCCGACGAGCACATCCATGCGGCCGGCGACGTGCTTCACCGTCGCCTCGACATAGGCCCGGCGCTCCTCGTCGGTGATGGTGAGGAACTCCCCGGTCGTGCCCAGGATGATGACCCCCGGCACGCCGGCGGCCACCTGCCAGTCGAGGAAGCGCTTCAGCGCGGGAACGTCGATAGCCGATCCGTCCGCGGTGAACGGGGTGACAGTGACGGAATAGCTGCCGCGGAAGAGTTTTGACATTGGAGACGTCCGGTGCTGGGGAGCCGACAGGCGAAACGGAAGAGCTGTTCGTTCAGCGCACCGGAGTTAGCATGGCGCACAAATTCCTGTAAACGGGAGCGCATCGCATCCCAGCAGTTTACTGCCCGCGTCGTCAGTCGACCAAAATATCCGAGCCGGGCCGAAAGGCCGGCCCATTCATGACGAGGTAGGTGACAGAGCCTTCGAATGCATAGGGCGTTCCGCGCGGAAGGAACACCACATCGCCCGCGCCGACAGCCTCGACCGGGCGGTCGCCGATCTCGAACTCGGCCGTTCCGTCGATGATGTAGTAGACGCGGTCGCTCTCATGGCAAACGATGCGCCCATGCCGCCCCTCAAGCCGGATCCAGGTCAGGCTGATCAGCGGCCCATGCCTGTCGCGCCGCACCATGCGCCTGAAGGTGAGCGGATTGTCGGACTCCGTCTCCAGCTCAACGTCCTCGGCTCTGATGATCATTTCCACTTCTCCTCCTTCGCGATCGACAACCCGGCTTGAGTGGATCGGTGTGAATGATTTGCTTGCAGTTGCGAAGGGGTGTGCCGTTTGTTGTGTTCGTTCCGCGTGATGCTTTGTCATCCCGGTTTCGCCGGACGGCCAAGACCGGGATCCATAACCGCCGAAGCATCGATGTGGAGATCCTGAGCAATTCCTTCTCACTGCTCGGCGTTTATGGATCCCGGACAGCCTCGCGGGCTCGGCTTCCGGGATGACAGGTGCGAGGTCTCGTGACATGGAATCGAAGGGCGCGAAGACCCCCGGACGGGCCGTTCCCGGATGAGCCACCCGGCGGACGCAATCGTCATCGGCGGCGGTCTGGCAGGCTGCGCGACAGCCTATTACCTGGCCAAGGATGGCGTGTCCGTCACCCTCCTGGAGCGCGGCGATCTGAACAGCCTGGCTTCCGGCTCTAATGCCGGGAGCCTGCATGCGCAGATTCCGCACGATCCCTTCGTGCAGAATGGCGAAGCCTGGACGCGGAGCTTTGCGCCGGCGATCGGCTTGTTGCGCCGCTCCGTGGAGATGTGGCGGGGATTATCCGACGAACTCGGCGTCGATCTGGACGTGGCGCTGAATGGCGGCCTGCTCGTCGCGGCCTGCGAGCGGGAGATGCGCGACGTCGAACGAAAAGCCGCGTTCGAACGCGCGGCAGGGCTGGAGGTCGAGATTTGGGATCGGGCGGAACTCCGGAAACGGGCGCCCTACTTGTCGGAGCGCATGGTCGGCGGCGCGTTCTGCCCGGGCGAGGGCAAGGCCAATCCGCTCGCCGCCGCGCCGGCCTTCGCCGCGGCCGCGCGCCGGCATGGCGCTGCAATCCTGCGCGGCGCGGAGGTGAAGGCCATCGTCGCTGAAGCCCGCGGGTTCCGCCTAGAGACCACCCACGGCCCCATGCAAGCGCGCCGCGTCGTGAACGCCGCCGGGTCGGAGGCGGGGCGGATCGCCGCGATGATCGGGCTGAAGCTCGCCGTGGACGCGCATCCGATCCAGGTCAGCGTCACCGA
>JACCSN010000440.1 GCA_013812985.1 Hyphomicrobiales bacterium
TCTATGATCTGCATGACCACCATAAGAACCGACTGTAAGAGGTCGAGCGGCTCGAAGCCAGAGACAACGATCGGCTTGCCGTAGTCCCGAGTGATAAAGTCGTACGGCGTGGTGCCGACCACCATACTGACATGGCCGGGTCCGACGAAGCCGTCGAGGCGCATGTCGGGATCGTCCAGCAACGCCTTGATAGGCTGCGGCACTTTGATGTGGTTGCAGAAAAGCGAGAAATTGGCGATGCCCTCCTTTGCCGCCTGAAGCACCGTCAGAGCGGTCGAAGGCATCGTGGTTTGCGATGAAGGCCACGTCTCGGGAGAGCCGATCGAGCTTGGGCGGAGGCAAAGAAAATTGGGCCTCCTTGACCCTAGCGAGTTCTGCGGGCGGTAAAGGCGTGTTCTGCGCCAGCGGGTTTACGCAGACCGTGCGAGCAGAAACCAGCATGACATGGGGCAAGACGCGCGTCTTTGGTGCGCGAAGCGGGCCGGCCAAAACCGGAGAACTTGCCGTTGGATCATTGTTCCCGCCTATCAAAGCCCTGTTCGTCGATCCGCTCGGCCCTTGCGGTGAAGAGCTTCGACACGTTCGACTTCGCCGCCCTCCCCAGCCTCAACAAGTTGCTCGTGCTGGAGCTTGCCCGCGGCGAATACATCCTGCGCCGCGAGAACGTCATTGCGCTCGGCAACAGCGGTACCGGCAAGACCCATATCGCGCTCGCGCTCGGTCTGGCGGCCTGCTAGTACACTCGCGCCGCCGTCAGAACCGCCCAGCCAAGCCAACCCGCGTTCGCGTGTTCGCAGCGCGGTAGTTCGAGGCGTCCAACTACGCACTTTAGCCAGGTGGGGTCGGCGGGGCAACGCATTGCCCCGGAAGGCACACGCACGGCTCGAACATGCCCCTATCAGCTTCAACTATGACATCAGTCATCGCGAGGAAGGCCCGGCTAGGTATACGGAAGGATGTGATCTTCCGATCAATGTCTTTACTGCATAGACTCAGGGAATTGTCGGGATCTGACAAGGCAACACGCGCACTATGAACAGGTCTAGATTTATCGTAAAACCGTAGTGTTAAATCTTTAGAATGGCCTTTTGCATTATTCCACCCAGACCAAACGGCAAAACTCACATCGACCATCGCTGTGTCATTTTCACTGCATTTCCCTGGACAAACTCCCCTGATCACCCAGTTGCGGTAGACTCTCGTGATCATACCATTTAGGCCCAACCGGGCTAAGCGGGGGTCTGCAGTCATTTGAGTAAGGAAAGGGTAAGATGAATCTACTTTGACTTCCTTAACTAGCATGCCGTTTGTGACCGTCCCTGACCTAAACGCCATTGCAGTTGTGCTGACCATACCAGCGACGCCCCGTATCTCAGAAGTATCCGGATTGGCGGGGAGATCTGCAGCGAAAGCGGCAGAGACTAAGCTGAAAGCGGCGAATAGCAGGAAGAACGATCTGCGTTTCAATGAAACGGAACTCATGGCATCTCTCCCGTCGTTGATCACACGATGTCCAAAGATACTTCGCAGGATCACGTCGCGGTACGTGCTCCGCACGTACAGGTGCCGGAGCACGTCATCGGCGATGCCCGAAATGAAGTTCGTGACCCAGCCGAGATCGCCTTTGCTCAACACCTGCCCCTCGATTTTGGTTGCACCATAGCGGGCGGCCAATCAAAGGCCAGTGCCTACAAGAGCGTGTCGATGGTGATGACCGTTACGGCAAGCCCTGCGCGAAGGTCTAGCAACGCCTCGGCGGCTCTCCGTCGCCATGGGGGAGAGCCGACCAAACAGCTAGGCGGAAAGCAGAGTTTCTGACGGCTACTGAGGCCAAGCCGAAGTTCGCGTTCAGGCGCTCACGGCAGGCGATGACTTCTGCCAAATCGGCCTGAGCTTCATGCGAGCTAAGCGGTTGATAAGCCTGTGCCCTGCGGCGCCGTATCAAATGCACACAGTCCAGAGCTTTGGAGAAGAGATGCCAAAGAGAGAACGGACGGGCCGGGTATTCGGGCAGGGCAGTCAGGAGGTCCTGCACGGAAAGCCCGCAGTTCCTGGGGTTCTTGGCCCCGCTCGGAGGCGGCGGAGAATGTTGTGGGCCAGGGGATTGGCGGAGGGAGGGGGATTCGAACCGCCGGTACGGAGCTTGTCAGCCAAGCAGCAGCTGGTGCTGCTCGTCCCAATCGAGGGGCGGCGGCCGGCACGCTTTCAAGCGCTCCGGCGTGAGGGTGATCGGCTGGCGGCCGGAGATGATGGTCTCGACAATATTTGGGGCGAGGAAGGCCAGGCTGATCGTGCGGCTCACATGGGAGACCTGCTGCCGGTCGCGCTCGGCGAGCGCGGCGATTGTTTCGACCCTACCGCTGCGCAGGTCTTCGAACCAGCGATAAGCATCAGCCAACGGTCCGATCAGGGCAGGGTCCGGCGAGCGGGTCGTGCTATGGACTTCGCCCAGGACCATGCGCACCTCTTTGCCGCAGCGAAGCGCCCGGGCCGCGATGCTGATCTCAAGCGGCGCCTCAGAGGTGCAGGGGAGGTCCAACGTGCCGTTGAGTTCAGCGAGCCTGCTCAGAAGCGCGGTCCGATCCAGGGTGATGTCCACCTGCTTGTCGCCGAGGACCACACGCGCGATCAGTTGGCGCAGAAGGTCCGCTGAATCCGGGTTGTGGCCATCGCTCACGGCCTCGGTGAGATTCGCGGCGGCTTGCAGCAGCCGCTTTGTCTCGGCTGCATCGAGACCGGCTCCGAGCTGCCGTGCCACCCAGAGATCGTTCCGCAGATGACTGGCGACCCCGTCGGTGACGAGCCGCTCCAGATCGGGCGCAGGAATCCGGACGCTATTGGCCGATGGCTCGCCACGGACGAGCGGGGCGGAGACGTAGTAGCGGTAGCGTCGGCCGCCCTTGACGGCATAGGTGGGGGTTAGCCGGTTGCCGCCCCGGTCGAAAGCAAGATCGGCAAGGAGAGCAGGCTGAGCTCCGCCTGAGCCCACGCCCCGCCTGCGCCGGCTCTGCCCGGCAAGCCTCTCCTGCACCGCCGACCACTGGGCTTGGTCGACGATGGGCTGGTGGTTGCCCGGATGAACCTCGCCGCGATGGGCGATCTCGCCGCGATAGAGCCGGTTGCGCAGGATCTGATAGAGCGCGCCGCGGCTGAAGCAAACGCCGCCGGCCTCGCGGCCGTCGCTGAACCGCCGGCGCTTCGACACGATCCCGGCAGCATCAAGGGACCGCTTCAGATCGGCAATGGATCCGCTCCGAAGATACTCCTGGAAGATGAAGCGGACGGTCTCGGCTTCGGCCTCGTTCACCACCAGCTGTCGGTCGATCCCGTCAAGCCCAAGCGGCGGCAGGCCGCCCATCCACATGCCGCGGCGTTTGGACAGGGCGATCTTG
>JACCSN010000469.1 GCA_013812985.1 Hyphomicrobiales bacterium
TGTCGCGCGAGATCGACGAAGCCGGGCGCGAGGCCGACCTGATGGCGCGCCTGCGGGCGATCTATGCCGGCCAGGGCATCCAGGTCTCCGACGCCGTGCTCGTCCAGGGCATCAGGGCGCTCGACGAAAGCCGCTTCGTTTACACGCCGCCGGAGCCCAACCTTGCGACAAGCCTCGCCCTTCTCTGGGTGGAGAGGAACCGCTACCTCAAGGCGGCCGCCGCGCTCGTTTTGCTCGTGGCCGCGCTCGCCGGCGCTTATTACGAGACGCGGGTCAGACCGCTGAGGCAAACCGCGTCGGCTTTGGAGGCAGCCCATTCGGAAGCGGTGGCGGAAGCCGCCGGCCCGGCCGGGCGCGAGCGCGCCGACCGTCTCCTGGATGCGGGTGCGGCGGCCCTTGAGGAGTCCGACACCGGCGCCGCCGCGCAGGCGCTCGGCGATCTGCGGTCCCTCCGCGCCAGCCTTCAGAGCGAATACGAGCTGCGCATCGTGTCGACCGCCTTCAAGGTGCCGCCGACCGCTCTCCATGAACGCATTCGCTACCTGATCGTGGAGGCTGTCGCGCCGGATGGCGGCATCCTCACCTTGCCGGTGGCTAACGGCGAGGCTAAAGCGCCGCAACCGGTCGCGCGGTGGGGAATAGCGGTCAACCCGGATGTCTATCTCGCGGTGGATCAGGACCTGAAGGCCGATGGCAGGATCGACGACGCCGCGCTTGGGGTGAAGCGGCGAGGGGAGCCCGACGTGGAATTTCTGAAGCCGGTGCTGGGCAAGACGATTACCGAATGGTGAGATCGTGAGCGAGCCGACATCCAGCGTCGCCGCTATCAGGCGCGACGCCCCGCCGGCCTCCGCCGAGATGTTGGCGGCGGCGGAGCGGAAGGCCGCGCAGGCCGAGTGCGACCTGGAAGAGAAGCGCAAGCCTTACGAAGCCGATCCGCTGTTCATGTACCTGTGGACTCGCGCCTTCGGCACGCCACGCTACCGGGCGGTTCCGCTCGTCCGCTCTATAGACCGCAAGGTGGCGCGGCATATCGGTTTTGACGAAGCGCGGCGGAATTACGCGGTGCTGATCGAGCTGCCGGTCAGGCTGCGCGAGCACGCGGAACGGCTGCGGGCGGAGCTGGGCGCCAACTAGGACAGCGCCAATGCTCCGCCAGAGCTTTACATTCCCGAGGCGAGCGCCACGGCGAGCGTGATGATGCCGCTCAAAATGCCCCAGCCGAGCGGCCGGAAGCGCTCGAAAATGACCGGGCCGCCCTGCGTGCCCGTCGTGCAGGTCGCCTCGGCGACGGTCGCCACCGTATCGGCCGGCACCGGGAAACTGCAGCTCGGGCCGTAGCTCAGCACCGCGTGGCTCTCCTTGCCCTTCACCAGAACGCGGTCGCCGAGCTTCAAGCCGCCCGGCCCGGCGATCTGGACGAAGCCGCTGCCGCTGTCGACCAGCACCTTGCCGCCGATATCCGTCACCTCGGCGACAAAGGCCTCGCGGGCCGAAGCGGAACCGCAAGCCAGCACAGCCGCGATCGAAACCGCCATGAATTGATATCGACCCATCGAATCTTCTCCTAGAAGCGTAAGCGACAAGCGCTAGCGCCGCCGAACCGAAAGGACAAGAAGGACAGACCGCGCCCGTCGGCGAAACCCTGCTCGAAGGCGCGCAAGCACGTCGAGAACCCGCGCGCTGTGGCTTTTCGGACACGGGGGTTGCGGGCACGCTCCGGAAGTTTCAAAGCCTGCGCGATCAGCACGGAGGTGTCGTCAGTCCCGAGCGCGACTACGATTAACCGCAAACTTATTTAAAAGATGCCGGCGCGACAGGCTCCGGTAATGTCCTCAGAAAGGCGAGGGAGCGGATGCACATGACTGTCGAGGGGCTTGGTCGCAGCATCGTGAAGCGGGCGCAAATCAGGTTGCATCACAGCCTCATAGACTTTGCTCACGATCGCCTGCAGGGGACCGAAACACACGGACAGCATTGGCCTGCCGACCGGTCGCTCGGCAGTCCCAGCGCACGACACGCCAATAAATACGAACCGAGCCCGACTGCGATATTCAACCGCCTCCTCAAGGCGCTCGATCTCGATGTCTCAAGCTTTGTCTTCGTCGACCTGGGATCGGGGAAGGGGCGGACGCTCCTCATGGCCGCCGAGAAGCCCTTCGTGCGGGTTGAAGGCGTCGAGATCGCTGGAGATCTGCACCAGACCGCATTGCGCAACATCGAGCACGCGCATTCGAAAGGTAAGCCGCTTGCGCCGATGGTCGCCCGGCATATGGACGCTCTCACTTACGAGTTCCCGCAAGAACCGTTCGTGCTCTATCTTTTTAATCCGTTCGACGCCGAGCTCATGGCGCAGGTGCGGGACAGATTACGAGCCTCGTTGAAAGTAGCACGCCAGGATTGTTTCATCATTTATCTGAATTCGAAGCATCGACGCCTGTTCGATCAGGACGAGACCTTCGCGGAGCTGCCGCGCATGGCGTGGGAGCGTGCGATCGACCGCCTCCTCTCTCCTTGGCCATTCGCCATCTACCGCGGCCGCCGCGGCTAGGCCAATCAGCCGCCGGGGCGCAAGCGCGATTGCCGCTGTGACGAGCGTCAGGTCAATAGAGTTTACAACCGTCAACGTTAATCCTCAGTAATTTACTTGAAGCGGTCACAAGATGATAGGACTTCCGCGGCGCATGCGGAGGCCAGGGATGACAATGGACACGGCGCTGGAGCGCGATCTCCCGCCCGCTCTTGAAGGCCAGGCGACGCGTACGCCCGCGGCGGCAAGCCGCTTCAGGACCGGCATCGGCCGGCTGGGGCTCTCGCTCCGGGGCGGCGAAAGCGGCTCGAGCACGGATCGCAAGGCGCGCCGTTTCGCCAGCCTGACCTTCATGATTCGCGTCGCCAATGCCGGGCTTGTCCTCGTCACGCAAATCCTCCTGGCGCGCTGGATCGGCGGCTACGAGTTCGGCATCTATACTTATGTGTGGGCTTGGGTGGTGCTGCTCGGGGCGCTCACGCAGCTCGGCCTGGCCGCCTCCGCCCAGCGTTTCGTTCCCGAATATGTCGAGCGCGGCGAATGGAGTCTTCTCCGGGGGTATGTGACCGGCGCCCGCTGGATGGCGGTCGCGCTGTCGACCGCCTTCGTGACGGCCGGGGCCATCCTGATCCACCTGTTCAGCGGCTATCTCGACGCATGGCTCGTCGTGCCGCTTTACCTCGGGCTCGCCTGCGTGCCGATGTTCGCGCTGACATCCATGCAGGAGGGGCTGGCGCGAAGCTATGACTGGCCGCAGCTCGCCATGGGGCCGGGCTATTTTCTTCGCCCGCTGCTTCTGATCGCGATCCTTGTCGGATTTGTTGCGACCGGGCGCGATCTCGCCGCGACGGAAGTCATGTGGGCTTCTCTCGCCGCCACCTGGGTTGCGGCGCTCGTGCAACTCGCGATGCTGGATACCCGGCTGAGAAAGAGCATAGCGCGGGGGCCGCGGGCTTACGCGCCTCGCCTTTGGCTGAAGTTCGCCTTCGCGATCTATATGGTCGACGGCTTCTACCTGCTCCTCACCCACTGCGACATTATTCTCTTGCAGCTCTTTGTCGAACCGGACCAGGTCGGCATCTATTCCGCTTCCGTCAAGCTGGCCTCGGTCGTCAGCTTCGTCTATTTCGCCGTCTCGGCCGCGGCCGCCCACAAATTCACCGAGCTCCAGGTCTCGGGCCGAGGCGAGGAACTGAACGCCTTCATGCGGACCTCCGTCCGCTGGACGTTCTTGCCGTCGCTTGCCATCTCCGCCGCGATCGTCGCCCTCGGCAAGCCTCTCCTGTGGCTGTTCGGGCCGGAATTCGTCGATGGCTACCCCCTCTTGGCCATACTCGTCGTCGGGCTGCTTGCCCGCGCTTCCGTCGGGCCTGTCGAGCGGCTCTTGACGATGTGCGGGCAGCAGACGTTCTGCGCCCTCATCTATGCATCCGCTTTCGTGCTGAACATTGCCCTGAACCTCTTCCTCGTGCCGAAGTTCGGGCTGCCCGGCGCGGCAATCGCCACCGCGACCGCGCTCGTCGTCGAATCGATTCTGCTGTTCCTCGTCGCCAAGCGTCGCCTGGGCATCCACGCCTTTTTCTATCTCCCCGGCGGCCGCCCGGCCGGCGCCGCATGACCACCGTGTTCACGACAGGAGACGAAACCATGTCGGCAGCAGATGTTGCGAACGGCGCCTTCTTCGGTTCGCCCGGCGCGCTAGCGCCGTCCCACGAGCAGTTCAGCTCCGGCCTCAGCATCGAGACTGATACCGTCTCGCATGCGACCTGGGCGGCGGTGCTGGCCGAATTCGGCGATCCGCATTACGAGCAGACGCCGTCCTTCATCGGCGGCCAGCGGGGCGAGCGCGCCAGTCACCTTCTGATGCGCCTGGGCGGCGTCGCGGTCGCCGGCGCCCGCGTCGGGATCTACACGCTCCCAGGCTGGCCGCAGGGGCTGGCGCTGATCAGGCTAGGGCCCTTCTGGCGGCAGCGCGACCGGCCCGCGGATCCCGCTCTCTACCGCACCGTCGTCGCCGCTTTGGTGGACGAATACTGCGTTCGCCGCGGCCATTGCCTGACCATCCGCCCGCGCCCCAATCCGGACTTCTTCGACGCGGAATGCGCGATCCTGGAAGAGCTCGGCTTCGCCGAGCGGCGGAACATTCCGGCGCCGGAGCGCTACCTTGTCGACGCCTCGCTCGACGAAGCCGCGCAGATGAAGAGCCTGGAGCAGAAGTGGCGCTACAACCTCCGTCAGGCGCTGCCGCACGGCTTCGACATCCGGCTGTGCGAGACCGACGCGGATGTGGCGACCTTCCACGCGCTCTACGAGCGCATGGCGTCGCGCAAGAACTTTGGCCACGCCGGCATGTTCAAGGCGACCGGCGAGCTGATGCGGCTCCCCGAATCGATCCGCATGCGGCTTGTTCTGGCGAGCCTCGACGGCAAGCCCCTGGTCGGCGCCACCGTCGGCGTCCTCGGCGACACCGCCTATTACGTCCATGGCGCCAGTGACGACGAAGCGCTGCCGCTGAAAGCCGGGTACGCGCTGCAATGGTGGATCCTGAGCTGGCTCCGCGGGATGGACGCACGCTGGTACGACCTCGGCGGCAGCTTGGGGAACGAGGGCCTGCGCCAGTTCAAGAAAGGCCTGACCGGCAAGCGCGGCGCCACGGTCTCGATGCGCGAATTCGACTATTGGGCCAAACCCGGCGGCCGCGTCGCCGGCGACCTGATCTACAAGCTCCGCGACGCCAAGACGCGCTTCGAGGACTGGCGGCGGGGAAGATAGGCGTAGCGGCGGCGCCAGGGCCTCAACCTCCCTCTCTGCGCGCGGGGCGGCGACGCGGAGGGGTTGCACGGAAGCGGGGCGTCTCGAAGCCCTGAAAGCCGATTGGGAGGGAACCTGATGTCTATGCAACTCGCGCGCAAAATCCTGAAGGCGGCGCAGATCCGCCTGCATCGCGACCAGCTGGACCGCGATCACGACCGCTCGCATCACTTGCAGACCGATGGCCTGCATTGGCCAGCCGATCTCCGTCTCCACGGACCACATGCGGGGTGCATCGTCATGTACCTGAATGCCAAGCACCGGCGCGTGTTCGACGAAGACGCGTCCTTTGAAGAGATCCCGCGCGCCGGTTGGGAGGATTCCCTCGACCGCATCCTGTCGCCCTGGCCGATCGCGATCTACCGCGCCGGCACAGCGCTTAGTCGCCGTTCGGCCGGGCCGGCTCCTGAAGATGCCGGTCGTCGCCGCGGGGCCGGCTCTCGCCCCCACGAGCAATCGCGGTAGCCCCTTGCCGCCGGCTCGCCCGCGCGGCACACTCCGCCCGTCGGCGCCGCGACGAGCGGTCGAAACCGGAATGCAATGACCCAAGGGGAGGGAATCGAATGCTCAG
>JACCSN010000495.1 GCA_013812985.1 Hyphomicrobiales bacterium
GGCCTTTCGCGCAAAGAGCGGTCCTACGGACGGAATCCCGGCGGGTGCGAAACCCGCTGACCAAAACCACTACGCCTTCTTCAGCGCATCAGGCTTGTGCGCCGCCTGGCCGCCGGATTTCTCGCTCTCCACCAGAAATTCCGGGTTGTCCGTCGAAGCGGCGACCTTGTGGCCCTTGATCCGCATCTCGCTGGTGACCTTCTTCACCACATGGCCGACCGCCTCGCCGCCGTGGCTCTTCCACTTCACCTTGTCGCCGGGCTTGAATTCCGCAGCCATTTCGACCTCCGACTCCGTTGCGATCTCAACAGCGGAATGGAAGCAGGGTTGCCTTGCTCGCGGGGACGTGAAGCGTACCTCATTCGCAAGTCTGAAACGTCAACCGCGCTCGATAAGCGCTCAGCCGCCGGAGGGCGGCGGCTGAGCGCTCGTTGCTGTCGGCGGTCGAGACCTAAGCGCTGTCCGGGTAGCGGGCCTTGCAGGTGCCCCCGCCGCTCCACGTAACGGTCAGCTCGGCGACAGCGGAGCCGCCGCCGCTCAGCGTCACTTCGCTGAGCACGCTCTCCCCGCCGGAACCCACCTCGAAATCGCCGCCCTGCGACGTGTTCGAACTGCCCCCGCCGCCGGATTTCTCCACAATGAGTTCGTATTCGCCCGAGCCGGCGCTGTCGGAAAAGGCGACGGCCTGCAGGCTTACGCCCCCGGCCGTCTTCGTGGCGCGCACTTCGCAGCCGCGCTCGGCGGCCTGCGCCGTCATTTTCTGGCCAACCAGCGGAACGGCGGCGGCCATCAGGAGCAGCGCCGCCGGCAAGATATACAGAGGTGTTTGCATGAAATCGTCTCCTCTTGCGTCTGCATCTCGGGCGGAGGAAGCGCAAGCCGCGCCCTCCGCCCGACTTCAGCAGCCGCCTAGTTGTAGCCGCCCTGGATGATGATGCTCATATTGCCCTTGCCGGACTGATAGGTATCAGCCTGGTTGCCGCGCCCGGCCTGGATCGTGGCGGCCGCGTTGCCCGTCCCATACTGCTCGGTATACGCGCTGTTGCGGCTGCCGAACTGCGCGTGGCCGGCCACGTTACGCTTGCCCTGCTGGTAGATCTCCGAATTATTCCGGTAGCCCTTCTGGCCGGTCACGGCGCGATTGCCGCGGCCATACTGGAAGGTCTTCGCCATGTTGCAGCGGCCGCGCTGATATGTGAAGGACTTATTGCGCTTGCCGTGCTGGTCGGCGACGGCGCCGTTGCAATAGCCGCCCTGATCGACCACCGCGCGGTTGCCGGCCGAGGCCGGCGCCACATTCGCGGTGACCAGGAAAACGAGCGCGCTCGCAGTCATCAATATATGCTTCATAATGCCTCTCCTTGAGTTCAGATGATGTTTGCAGATTTGCAATCTGCCGGTTCATCTTGTTCGACGAGGCATGTGTATTAGGCTGCGCCTGAACTCGATCTGAACACATGGTAATTTTTTATGAACTGAAGATGAACGGGATGTTCAGGTTCAAATAGCATCCGTTCATTGTTCCGCGTCGTCGGCGATAGCAGCCTCTACATCACCCGTCACGAGCTGCTGGACGAAAGCCTGCGCTGCGGCGGGGGCGCGCACCTTCGCACCGTCGATGAAGAAGATGAACACTGGCCGAGGCCGAGGTGGTTCGAGCTTACCCGCTCCGCTTTCGTCGCCGGTTCCCACAACGGCCAGATCAGCGGGGCTGCCGCCCTCAGCCCAGACCCGCGCCCGCTTTGCCCATTGTTGCAGCTCAGCCGCGGGATAACCCGTCGGCTCCGCCTCGGCGGAGCGCCGCAGCCGCGCATAGACAAACGAGCCGGTGAGATCGGCGATCGCTGGATATTCGGGGGAGTCCGCAGTGGCGATCGGTGTGTTGAAGCGGCGCGCGAGAGCCACGAAGCGCGGGTCGACGAAACTCCCGTGCCGCACTTCGATCGCATGGCTGATCTGCCGCCCCTCCACCTCGCGTGGCAACAGATCGAGAAAGGCCGCGATCTCCGTCTCGTCGAACGGCCTCGTCGGCGCAAGCTGCCAGAGGATCGGCCCGAGCTTGGCCCCGAGCTCCGTGATCCCGCTTTCCAGGAACCGGGCGATCCCCGGCCCCGCCGCGTCGAGGCGCGGGCGGCTCACGACAAAGCGCGGGCCCTTCAGCGTGAAGACGAAATCGTCCGGGGTCTCCGCGGCCCAGCGGCGGAAGCTTTCCGGCTTATGCGTGCGGTGGAACGTGCTGTTGATCTCGATCGCCGAGAAGCGACGGCTGGCGAATTCAAGCTCGCGCGCCTGCGGCAGGCCGGCGGGATAGAACCCGCCGCGCCAGGGCGGGAAGGCCCAGCCGCCGATGCCGACGCGGATCACGGAAGCGGGCCGATCAGAGAACGACACCCCGCTTCACCGGGGGGTCATTCGGCGAAAGCCTCAGCGAGGATCCGCTCCAGCCACTCGGCGTCCGTCTCGTCGAACGCCGCGAACTCGGCCGAATCCACGTCAAAGACCGCGATGAGCCGGCGTTCGGGATCGAACACCGGGACGACGATCTCGCTGTTGGACCGGCTATCGCAGGCGATATGCCCCGGAAAGGCATGCACGTCCGGCACGATCTGGGTCTGCTCGCTCGCCGCCGCCGCCCCGCAAACGCCCTTGCCGAAGGGAATGCGCAGGCAGCCGGGCGTCCCCTGGTATGGCCCCACCACGAGCTCCCCACGTCTCGCTTCGTCCACGAGATAGAAGCCG
>JACCSN010000571.1 GCA_013812985.1 Hyphomicrobiales bacterium
TCGCAGGGCAGCGCCAGGCAGCCGCCGCCTGGCGTCGGCCCGGCCGCGATCACCGGCACGTCGCGCGCATGCAGGGAGGCGATCAGGTCCGCGACGCTCTGATAGGCTTCGTCGTGCTGGCTGAACACCAGCACCGGGAAGTCCGGGCCGGCAAGGGTCAGCGGCCCGTGCATCAGCTCCGCGGCGGAAAGCGCTTCGGCGTGGATGCCGCACGTCTCCTTCAGCTTCAGCGCGCCCTCCTGGGCGAGCGCTAGCCCGATGCCACGCCCGACGACAAAGAGGTTCGTCGCGCCGGCGAGCTGCGCGGCGGCGGCGCTCCAGTCCTGCCCGGCCGCCTTCTCCAATGCCTCCGGCAAGCCGTCGAGGGCGGCAAGGAGCTTCTTGTCCTCCGCCCAATACGCCGCGAGCTGCAGGATCGCGGCGAGCGAGCATATCCACGATTTTGTCGCCGCCACGCTCCGCTCCGGCCCGGCATGGAGCGGCAACGCGATCTCGCAGATTTCCGCGAGCGGCGAACCGGTGTCGTTGACCAGCACCAGCGTCAACGCTCCGCCGGCGCGAGCGGCCTCCGCCAGGTGCAGGAGGTCCGGGCTGCGGCCGGATTGCGAGATGGCGAGGAACAGCGCCCCGCGCATGCTGGGCGCTGCGGCGTAGACGGAGCGGACGGACGGACCCACGGAAGCCGTCACGAGCCCGAGGCGGATCTCAAACAGATATTTCGCGAAGGTCGCCGCATTGTCGGACGAGCCGCGTGCGCAGCTGACCGCAAATGGCGGGGCGAGGTCGCGGAGCCTTGCACCGAGGTTGCGACAAGTCGCGGCGTTCTCCGCGAGGAGGCGAGCCACGGCCGCGGGAGCCTCGCGCGCCTCGCGCAGCATCAGGCTCGTCGCCGGATCGGAAGCCGCCATGCCGCTAAGCCACGGCCGCGCTCGCCGGGCGCGGCGCTGGCGCGGCTTGAGCCTGGCGCGCCAAGAGGATGGCGCCGTCCATCGCATCCCCCTTCGGCGATGTCAGGCGCTCGCGGAGGGGCGGTGGCAGCCAGGCTTCGAGCACTCCGGCCAACCCGCCGAGCAGGCAGACGGAGGGCGCGCCGGCATCAAGCAGCCGGGTGATCATGCGCGCGGCGTCGGCTGTTGCCTCCGACACCAAGGCAAGCGCGAGCGGGTCGCGCGAAGCGGCGTGCTCCAGGACGAGCGGCACGAGGCGGCCGAAATCGGCGGGCCGGGCATTCGCGGCAAAAGCGACAATCTCTTCGGCGCTTCCCCCGAAGCGAGACAGAATCGCGTCCGCCAACGGCGTCGTTTCGGCGCGCCCGTCATACGCCCAGAGCGTGCGCCGCAACGCTTCGCGTCCGATCATCAGGCCGCTCGCCTCATCGGAAACCTGCGCGCCCCAGCCGCTCACATAAGACTGCCGACCGCCGACCACGGCCAAGCCGCAGGATCCCGTGCCGAGGATGAGGATCGCGCCGTCCGCGCCGCCATGCGCGCCGAGCCAGGCGGCGTGGGCGTCGGTCTCGACGGCGACGGATCGGAACGGATGCGGCTCGGCGAGCAGCCGCGCGACCGCGCTCTTGATGCCGGCGCCCGCTACGCCGAGCCCCGCGTAGGCGCGCCCTAAATCTGCCTCGGCGAGGCCGGCCTGGGCAGCCGCGGCGCGGCTTGCCGTCAGGATCGAACTCATGACCAGCCTGGAATCGAGCAGCACATTGGCGGGTCCGCCCGTCCCTTCACCCAAGAGCGCGCCGGCATCATCGCGGATGCGCGCCCGGCAGTTCGTGCCGCCGCCGTCAACGCCGAGGAACAGAAATCTTGGCATTCTCGTGGGTTCGCTTTCGCCCCCGGGACGCCGCTCCCCGGTTCAGGTCCTATATGCCATCCGGAATCCCGCGCGGGAAGCTATGTTGCTCTCCAACATCATTCCACGGCGCCGCCCGAGCGAAACGGGCTGGTTGCGGGGGAGCGCGCGACTGATCTATCCACACCGCAACTGCTTCCAACGGTTCGTCCTGATGGTCAAAACAGAAACGATGAGCCCCCGTTATCGCGGGCTCGACAGCTGGAGCGACGCCGACATCCTCGAAGCGTTCTGGGAGGGGCAGGCGCGCGCCATCGCCGCCGTCCGCCCCGCCCTGCCGGCCATCGCGGCGGCGGCCCGGGCGATCGCCGAGCGGATCGAGCCGGGCGGGCGGATCGTCTATGCCGGCGCCGGGTCCTCCGGGCGACAGGCGGCGCTCGACGGGATGGAGCTCGGCGCGACGTTCGGCTGGCCGGACGAGCGGGTCGTCCTCATCCTCGCCGAGGGTCCGCTGCTGGAACCCGGCACGGCCGGCCGCTACGAAGACAACGAAGCGGACGGCCGGAGGAGAATTCTCGAGCTGAAGCTCGGCGCGTCCGACGTTGTGATAGCGGTCGCGGCCAGCGGCGCGACCCCATTCACCCGAGCCGTCGCGGCAGCAGCGCACACCGTCGGCGCCCTCGTCGTCGCCATCGCCAACAATCCCGACGCGCCGCTATTCCGCCATGCCGATCACGCCATCCTTCTCGAAACCGGGGCGGAGATCATCTCCGGCTCCACCCGCATGAACGCGGGGACGGCGCACAAAGCCGCGCTCGGCCTCCTCTCCAGCCTCGCCATGACGCGGCTCGGCCATGTCCATGACGGGCTGATGGTGTCCATGCGCGCCGAGAACGCCAAGCTGCGGCGGCGCGCCGCCGGCATCGTCTCGGAAATATCGGGATGCTCGCGCGAAAGCGCCGCGAAGGCGCTCGATACTTGCGGGGGGCGGATCAAGCCGGCCGCCTTGGTCGTGCGAGGCGCCGATCCGGCGGATGCGGAGCGCATCCTGGCGGAAGCCGGCGGCAATCTGCGGGTTGCGCTCGGGCGGCTCTCGCGTTCAGAGTAGGAGTTTCAGGAAACTGCTCAAGAACCCAACAACAAGGGAGACGGACATGTCGAGACAGGAAGCACGGGGC
>JACCSN010000576.1 GCA_013812985.1 Hyphomicrobiales bacterium
ACCTCGGATTGGCGTCCGAAGCCGTCGGTGATCTGCTGCAACGAAGCAGCGAACCTGAATGCAGCAGATAGGACCGAGAGATTGCGGGCGATCGTCGCCGGGCTGTGGCCGAGGGTATCCTGGCTCCACCCCATGAATTGACGCTGGCGTATCGGCCCGAACGAGTTCGCCTTGGCGGCAATGTCATTTTGAGGGGTAAGGAACTCGTTCATGACCTCTGCCGCACCCCTGGCCTGAAAGGCGGATGCGCATCGATCGCCATGGTAGTCACAGTAGTGGTCGAGAACCGACGCAATCATGACGCTATCCGCTGAGCGCCCTGTGTCCGATCCGAGCGTCCCAGCCTTTTCGACGAGCCGGTTCTTAAGAACGGCATTCTTCTGCTGCGGGTTCAAGCCGTGGAAGACAGACCGGGAAATTCTGAGGCACATAGTCCAGCCCTTTTCAACGGCACCCCGGTGGGGGCGTGGAGAGGCCGGGAGTATGCACAGGATAGGCGAAAGAGAACTCGATTCTATTCATTAGTTGCGTCTTCCGAGAAGCGTAAAGCGAAGTCCCGGACGTAATAATGAGGAAAGCAAAGGATCTGTGATGGTGAAGGCAGGAACAGTGAAATGGTTCAACCCGGGGAAGGGCTTCGAGTTCATCAAGCCAAGTGACGGCAGCAAGGTCGTCTTTGTTCACATCAGCGCCGTCGAACGTTCAGGGATGAACGAGCTACGGGAAGGCTAGAAGGTCTCCTTTGAGGAAGAGCAGGATCGGCACAGCGGCAAGATGACGGCCGTGAGCCTGAAGCCTGCGGACTAAAGGTGTTTAGTCCAAAACCCGCAGCTTAACTCAGAGATGCCCGCGTCCCATGCAGCGCTTCGGTCATCGCTTATTCATTGAGCTTATCGAGCGTGTCGAGGTAGCCGGGAACGGGCTTGGCTTCGATGCATTCGCCCCGCACGCGTAGTTCGATGGCCGGCGACTCCGGGCGCTAACCGTGTTGGACGCCTATACGCGAGGCGCTCGCTATCGAGGTCGACCAGGGTATCAGGGAGCCGTCGGACGCACTTCGCCGTTCTTCCAGGCGACCCAGAGCCCCGGCGCCGGCGGGACGTTCCGAATGATGAAGGCGCCGCGTGTCGGACGAGCCAGATCGGGCGGTGCATCAGCCCCATTCGATACCCGCATGCTGGATGTCGGCGACGGCCATGCCGTCTATGTTGAGCAGATCGGCAATCCCGCCGGCGAACCTGCAGTCTACCTGCATGGCGGCCCCGGCAGCGGCTGCCAACCGAGCCATCGCGCGCTGTTCGATCCGGACCGACACCGGGCCGTTCTCTTCGACCAGCTCAGCCCCGCCTGTTCTGCCGGTTGTCGACCAGGTTATCCACCACCGCCGGGTCCGCCAATGTCGACGTATCTCCCAGATTCCCGAAATCGTCCTCGGCGATCTTGCGCAAGATCCGCCGCATGATCTTGCCGGAGCGGGTCTTCGGCAAGCCCGGCGCAAACTGGATCAAATCCGGAGAGGCGATCGGGCCGATTTCCGTGCGCACCCAGGCGACGAGCTCCTTGCGCAAGCCGTCACTCACTTCCTCGCCGGCCATCAGCGTCACATAGCAATAGATGCCCTGGCCTTTGATGTCGTGAGGATAGCCGACCACGGCGGCCTCCGACACTTTCGGATGCGCCACCAGCGCCGATTCCACCTCCGCCGTGCCCATGCGGTGACCGGAGACGTTCAGGACGTCATCGACACGGCCGGTGATCCAGTAATAGCCGTCCCCATCGCGGCGGCAGCCGTCGCCGGTGAAGTATTTGCCCTTGTAGGTGGAAAAGTAGGTCTGCACGAACCGCTCGTGGTCGCCGTAGACGGTGCGCATCTGTCCCGGCCATGAATCGGTAATGCAGAGATTGCCATCGGCAGCGCCGTCCAGCACGGCGCCTTCCGCGTCGACCAGGCAGGGTTTCACCCCGAAGAACGGCAGCGTCGCCGAGCCCGGCTTTTGGGCGATGGCCCCGGGTAGCGGCGTTATCATGATGCCGCCGGTCTCGGTCTGCCACCAGGTGTCGACGACCGGGCAGCGGCTGTCGCCAACGACGCGAAAATACCACTCCCAGGCTTCCGGGTTGATCGGCTCGCCGACCGAGCCGAGAAGCCTGAGCGAGGCGCGCGAGGCTTTTCTAACCGGCGCGTCGCCCGCCCCCATCAGCGCGCGGATCGCGGTCGGCGCGGTGTAGAAGATGTTGACGCCGTGCTTGTCGACGACTTCCCAGAACCGCGACACGCTCGGGTAATTCGGCACGCCCTCGAACATGAGCGTCGTCGCGCCGTTCGAGAGCGGCCCGTAGACGATATAGGAATGCCCGGTCACCCAGCCGATATCGGCGGTGCACCAGTAAACGTCGCCGTCATGATAATCGAAGACGTATTGATGCGTCATCGAGGCATAAACGAGATAACCGCCGGTCGTGTGGAGCACGCCCTTCGGCTTGCCGGTCGAGCCCGAGGTGTAGAGGATGAAGAGCGGGTCCTCCGCGTTCATTTCCTCCGGCGGGCAATCGGCGGAAACCTTCTCGATCTC
>JACCSN010000583.1 GCA_013812985.1 Hyphomicrobiales bacterium
TCGCCGACAGCCGATCGCCATTCCTCGCCGACATAGACGTGACACGTCGCGCAGGCGCAGGCCCCGCCGCATTCCGCCTCGATCCCGGGGACGCCGGTCCGGATGGCGTTCTCCATGACGGTGGAGCCATTCTCCGCCTCAACCTCGTAGCGCGTCCCATCAGCCCCGATGAAGGTAATTTTTGCCATGCTTTCCCGAAGGCGTGAAAAACCGCTTGGGTTTAGACCGCGAGCGGGGCGAGTCAAGGCGCGATCCGCCGCAAAGCGACGCGGGAGCCGACGGCAATCGCGCCAGTGCCCTCCCGCGCCGGCGCCTATCGCGGCTGAAACGCCTCCGCCGCGAAATCCGGCGGCTTTGCGGCGCTTCATGCGAAACAACGGCGAGGCGGCTGCGGCGCCGCGTTTCCGGTTGGAAATCCGCCACGGAACATGGTTTCCGCTTCCAACTGCGTCAGTGTGACACTACAATCGACCCCGGACAGCTTGGGAAGGCGGACCAACGGAAGCCAGCTTTCCGCCACGTTTCGGCGCCATGCGAGGGGCAGCTGAAAGCGGTGATTCGGGGAAGTTTGGCCGACGAGGCTGTGGGTAGAGTCGAGCCTGCGTCAGGCTCGGCCGCAGTCCTGTTATGCCGTCGCTTGCCGCGGACCGCGGCGGAGCGTCCGTTGAGTGGCGAGTACGGACCGGGGCGCGTGTGACATGAGTAAGATGCCAAAACCCGATCAGACCGAATCCGCGGTGCACGCGGTCGAGGAAGCCTTGAAGATCGACTTCAAGGGCGGCGGCGACCAGACGCGCGCAGAAAATGCGGCGAAGAAGGCCAAGCGGATGACGACAGCTCCGGGCGCCTCGACGGCGCGGCAGAATGATGTTCCCGAAAGCCCCCCCGATCCAGGCGCCGACAGGAACCGCCAGCCGGCCGAGCGCAAGCCGCAGGACCGCAGCCGCGCCCGGCGCGCCGCCAACGACGATGTCCGCTCGGTCGGCAATCTGCTTTACGCGCTGCAGCGCCGCCCCTCCTACACGCCGTTCTGGGCCGCTCTCTTCCTCACCCTCATCTGGTTCGGCCTCGGCGCCGCCTTCGGCGTCAGCGTCTGGGGCGATGAGATTTCGGCGCTCGGCGGCATCGAGGACATGCGCTCCTCCCCGCAGCTCCTGGGCCTGACCTTGGCGATCGTCGGTCCGATCGCGCTGTTCTGGGGCCTCGCCACCTTGATCTGGCGGAGCCAGGAAATGCGCATGGTGTCGCGGACCATGACGGAGGTCGCGCTCCGCCTCGCCGAGCCGGAGAACATCGCCAAGGAATCGGTGGTCACCGTCAGCCAGGCGATCCGCCGCGAGGTCGCGGCGATGGGCGACGGCATCGAGCGGGCGCTTGCCCGGGCGAGCGAGCTGGAAGTGCTTGTGCACAACGAAGTCGCCTCGCTGGAGCGCTCCTATACGGATAACGAACTCCGGGTCCGGCGGCTCATCGACGAGCTGGTGACCGAGCGCGAGGCGATCGTGCAGAATGCCGATCGCGTGCGCCAGGCGATCCGCGGCTCGCACGATTCGCTGTCCTCCGATCTGGCCGGCGTCACCGAGCAGATCGCGGTCGCTGCCGACAGCGCCGCCAAGCGGATTTCCGATCTATTGGGAGGCCGCAGCCAGGCGATCACCAACAGCATCGGGGAGACCGGCGACCAGGTGATCGAGATCCTGGCCAACCGCAGCGACACGCTGCTCAATCGGCTGAACCAGGCCGGCGACCAGCTGTCCGACACCATCGTGAACCGCGGCGATTCCCTGGTCGACAAGCTGAATGGCGCCGTCTCCGCGGTCGCCGAGACCTTCGGCGAGCATAGCGACCAGCTCGTCAACCGCCTGAGCCGCACGTCGGCCCAGCTCGCCGAGAGCTTCACGGAGCGCGGCGACTCGCTCCTGGAGCGCGTCACCGCCAACAGCGAGGGATTCTCCGATCAGCTCCTGTCGCGCGGCGACGAGCTGGTCGGCCGGTTCGAGACCTCCAGCGGCAAGACGCTCGACGCGTTCTCGCATCGCGGCATGACGCTCGTCCAGGACATCAACCAGGCCGGCGAGGCGCTGACCCGCAACCTCGGCGCGCGCGGGCAGGAAGCCACGCAGAAAATTCGCGAGGCCGGCGGCGCCTTCACCGACGCCGTGACCTCGCAGATGCACGACATCGACGCCCGTCTGCGCGAGGCGCAGGATCGGCTCGATTCCACCTTCTCGGACCGCGCCGTCGGCGTCGTCGAGAACATGCGCGCAGCCGGCGACAAGATCTACAACGCCGTGACGGTGGACGGGGAAGCGCTCGTCGGGCGTCTCGGCACGCGCGCCGAGGAGATCGTCCAGCTCGTCTCCAGCCAGGCGGACAGCACGACAGGCCGCATCGAGCGCGCCGCCGAAATCGTCAACACGGCCCTGGAGGCGCGCTCCAAGGCGGTGATCGAGCATCTCGGCCAGACCGGCCAGACGGTCGCCCGCTCGATGAGCTCGCAGCTGCAGGAAGCCCAGACCGCCCTTTCGGCGGCCGGCGACCGGCTGGACGGCGCGGGGCGTTCCGTGGTGGACGCCCTGGAGCGGCAGATCAACGAGGCGGAGACTGTGCTCGTTTCCGCCAATGAGCGGCTGGCGGACACCGGCCGCATTGTCGAGAACACGCTCAGGAACCACATCGAGACCGTGGGAGGCGAGCTCGCCGCCGCCGGCGAACGCTTCGGCAGCACCGGCTCGGAGGCGGCGCAGGAGGTTGGCGCGCAGGTCGAGCGCATCGAGGCGGCGATGGCGGCCGCCAGCCAGAGGCTCAACTTCTCCGGCGACAAGGTGGTCGGCGACCTGCATCGGCAGCTGGGCTCCGTCGACGCCGCGCTGAATTCCGCCACCGAGCGCTTCCAGCAGACGGGCGAGGATATCGGCGGCGGCGTCTCGTCACAGATCGCCCGGATCGAGGCGACGGTGGCGTCGGCCAACGAGCTCCTCGGCGCGACGGGCGCGCGGGTCGCGGGCGACATCGGCCAGCAAATCAACACGGTTGAATCCGCGCTGGCGGCGGCCGGCGAACGGCTCGGCAAGACCGGCGAGGAGATCGCCGGAAGCGTCACCGCGCAGGTCTCCCGGGTGGATGAGGCGGCGATCGCTGCCAACCGGCGCCTCGGCGTCAGCGGCGACCGCGTTCTCGGCGCGCTCAACGGGCAAATCGGCAACGTCGAAACGGCGCTGGCCGCGGCCGGCGACCGGCTGGGCCAGACGGCCGAGGCCCTCGCCGGCAGCGTGGCCGATCAGGTCACCCGGATCGACGCTTTGGCTGTCGCCGCCGACGATCGCCTCGGCGCGACCGGCGAACGGCTGGTCGGCAACATCGGCGGGCGGATCGGCGCCGTGGAGATGGCGCTGGCCGCGGCCGGAGATCGGCTGGGCAAGACGGGCGACGAGATCGCCACGCGCGTGGCCGATCAGGTCTCGCGCGTCGACGCGGCCATCGCGGCGGCCGATCAGCGGCTTGACGCGACAGGCGAGCGGGTGCGCGTCAACATCAGCGGACAGATCGGCGCCGTCGAGACAGCGCTCGCCGCGGCTGGCGATCGGCTGAGCGCGACGGGCGACGATATCGCCGGGAGCGTCACGGCTCAGGTCGGCCGCGTCGAAGCCGCCATCGGCTCGGCCAATGAGGTCCTTGAGGCGACAGGCGAACGGCTGGCGGGCGACATCAGCGGACGGATCGGGGTCGTCGAAGCCGCCCTTGCCGCGGCTGGCGAGCGGCTAAGCGTGACGGGCGAGGACATCGCGGGCAGCGTCACGGCCCAGGTTGGCCGGGTCGACGCGGCCGTGGCCGCCGCCAACCAGCGCCTCGGCGCGACCGGCGAGCGCGTGATCGGCGACATCAGCCGGCAGGTCGGCGCCGTGGACGCGGCCCTGTCGGCCGCCAATGAGCGCTTCGGCAAGACCGGGGAGAGCGTCGCCGGCGGGATCGGCGCGCAGGTGGAGCGCTTCGAAGGCGCGCTCGCCGCCGCCAGCCAGCGTCTCGGCGCCACCGGCGAGCGCGTGATCGGCGACATCGAGGTCCAAGTCTCCGCCGTCGACGCCGCGATCGCCGCCGCGAGCTTGCAGTTCGGCAGGACCGGCGACCAGCTGGCGAGCGGCATCGGCGCGCAAGTCGACGCCGTGGAGATCGCCATCGCCGCCGCCAGCATGCGGCTGCAGTCGGACGGCGAGAAGATCGTCGAGGACATCCGGCACCAAATCAGCGCCGTGGACGCCACTGTGGATACCGCGAGCGAGCGTTTCGGCAAGACGGGCGAGCTGGTCGCGGCCGGGCTGAGCTCGCAGATCGAACGGGTCGAGGCCGTGGTCGGTTCGGCCGACACGCGCCTCGCCAACACCGGGGATCGCCTCATCGGCGACATCAACCGGCAGGTCGGCTCGGTCGACGCCGCGCTCGCCTCGGCGAGCGAGCGGTTCCGATCGACCGGCGTGGAGGTGGCGCTTGAGGTCGGCATGCAGGTGGACCGCGTGGAAGGCGCGCTCACCTCGGCCAGCCAGACGCTCGGCGCGACGGGCGAGCGGCTGCTCGGCGGCGTCACCACCCAGATCGGCGCGGTGGACACTGCGCTCGCCGCAGCAAGCGACAGGTTCCACGCCACGGGGCTGGACGTGGCCGACGGCATCGGCGTTCAGGTGGAGCGCGTGGAGACGGCCATCGGCGCAGCCAGCCAGCGGCTTGGGACCACCAGCGACAAGCTGGTCGGCGAGATCGGCCGCCAGGTCGGCGCGATCGACGCGGCGCTCGGCGCCGCCAATGAGCGCTTCGGCTCGACCGGCGACCGCATCGCCGCCGGCATCGACGAACGGATCGAAACCGTGGAGAGCCGGCTTGCCCGCGCCAACGATCGGCTGAACAATTCCGGCGACCGCATCGCCGGGAATGTGATCCAGCAGCTCGGCAGCATCGAGGCGGCGCTTGCTGTCGCCGATGAGCGGCTCGGCACGGCTGGACGCGAGCTGACGGGCCATATCGGCGAGCAGATGGACGCCGTGGAGACGCGGCTGCAGGATGCACAGAGCCGCTTCGCCAGTTCCGGCCGCGAAACGGCGCAGCGCGTCCGCGAGCAGATGGACAGCCTCCAGGAGGTCATCGCCACGACCGGCGAGCGGACCGGATCGGCGCTCGTGCAGCGCAGCAACGAGCTGCAACGGCAGCTTGCGGAAAACATCGAGCGCGTCTCCGAGGTCCTCGACACCCGCGGCGGCGCGCTGGCCGCCACGCTAGGCGAGCGCAGCGCCGCACTCGGTTCCCTCATCGACACGCGAGTCGGGCAGATCGGCGAGACGCTGGACTTGCGCCTCTCCGGCTTCGAGAGCCGCCTGACCGAAGGCGCCGAAGCGGCTTCCATCCGGCTCGCCTCGTCCGCCTCCACCATCGAGATCGCCGTCGAAGGCCGCCTCTCCGGCTTCGAGAACCGCGTCACGGCGCGGATCGGCGAGGTCACGCAGAATTTCGCGCAGCGCGCCGACGGTTTCGCCAACACGCTGGACGACCGGCTGGAGCGGATCAATTCGACCCTGGACAGCCGGGCGCGCCAGATCAGCGAGACGCTTGTCGCCCGCACGCGCGAAATGGCCTCCGCCTTCCACGAAGGCCATAACGAGATGTCGACCGTTCTCGACAGCCGGCTGCAAACCCTGGGCGATCACCTGTCGGCGCGCACGCAGGAGCTGACGGAAACGATCGCCAACCGCATGATGGAGATCAACCAGGGTTTCGGCGAGCGATTGATGGCGGTCCAGTCGAGCTTTGGCGACCGCGCCAATTCGCTGGAATCAACGCTGGGCGCCACGAGCGGCATGCTGAACGAGCGGACCGACCTCCTGAACGCGACACTGGCCGCGCGCCAATCCGATCTGGCTTCGCTCCTGGAGTCGAAGTCCAGCACGCTCCTCACCGCGATCGAGGCGAGCGGCCGCAACGTGGTCGAGGGGATGGAGCATCAGGGCCGCGGCTTCGCCGAGACGCTGGAGAGCCAGGGCCGGGCTCTGACCGACGAGCTGCAAGGGCGGACCGCCGGCCTGGTCGGTGGCTTCCAGACCGAGACGCGCGACCTCTCGGCCAACCTGGAAAGCTCCAACAAGCATCTCTTGGAGGAGATGGAGCGCCGCTCGCGCGCGCTGGCCGCCGACCTCGAAGCCAGGACGCAAAGCCTTCTGGAAGGCCTGGAATCGCGCTCGCTGCATCTCAGCGACGGGCTCGATTCCCGCTCGCAGGCTTTCACCGGCGGGCTCGACGAAAGAAGCCGAGCCATCCTGGAAGGGCTCGACGCCCGGTCGCAGAACTTCGTTCAGGGCATCGAAACCAAGAGCCGCGACCTCCTGGAAGGGATCGAATCGCGCTCCTTCGGGTTCGGCGGCGGGCTGGAGGAGAAGAGCCGCGCCATTCTGGACGGGCTTGCGGCGAAGTCGCAGAGCTTCACGCAAGACTTCGATCTGCGCAGCCAGTCGCTCCTGGAGGGCGTCGAGGCGCGCTCGCGCGGCATTTCCGAAAGCGTCGACGTCAGCGCCCGCGCGCTCCTCGAGGAGCTCGACCAGAAGCGCGAGCGGCTGGTGGAAACGCTGGAAGGCCAGGGCCGCGGCGTCGTCGAGGCGATCGCCAGCCAGGGCGAGGCGTCGACGAGCGCGCTCGACGGCAATGTCAGGCGGCTCCTCGGCACGCTCGGCAGCCAGACGCGCACGATCATGGACGCCATGGCCGGCACCAGCGAACGGGTGCGGACCGATCTCGGCGAGATGGTGACGCGGCTGGAAGGCACCAACGCGGAGATCCAGGCCGTCCTCGGAAATACGGCGGCGCAGCTTTCCGGCCTGGAGAGCAGCCTGTCCGGCCAGGTCGGCACCCTGCGGGAAGCGCTGGAGATCGCGGCGCGCGATACCGGCCAGTCGCATGCGCTCCTTTCGGATCAGGTGAAGACGCTTCGGGACGTGTCCACCTACGTGCTCCGCGACATTGCGGCGATGGCGCAGCAGTTCAACACGCAGACCCAGTCGCTGTCCGCCACGACGTCGCGGCTGGCCGAAACGAACGCCGACATGCAATCGGGCCTGGCCGAGCGGCGCACGGCGCTCGAGGCGATCGGCGCCGGGCTGACCGAACAGGCGGCGGCCGTCGAGGAACGGCTGACCCGCCTCACGAGCCTCCTTTCCGAAACGCTCGGCACGGCGGAAGGACGGATCACCACGGTCGCCGACAGCCTGCGCGAGGCCACGGAGACGACGGCGAGCCAGGCCAGCGGCGCGCTGAACGACGCGATGACCAACGCCCAGGAGCAGATAGCCACCTTCTCCGCCGAGCTCTTCCGGCTCGGCGAGAGCCTCACCCGCGTGACGGACCAGTCGACGCGCAGCGCCTCGGGGCGCATCGCCGAGACACTGGGCGCCGCCGAGCAGCGCGTCGCCGACATGGCCGAGGCGATCAGCCGGGTGACGGAGGAATCCGCCACGGTCTCCGCGGCGACGCTGACGGAAGCCCTGGGCAGCGCGGAGAAACGCGTGGCGGAGATCAGCGAAGCGCTCGGCCGGCAGGCGGAAGCGGCGGCGCGCGGCGCGATCGGCCAGTTCGAGACGATGCGGCTCGCCGCCGTGGCGGAGGGCCGCCGCGCCGTCGAAGGCGTCGAAGCGGCGCGCCTGCAGCTGGAGCAGAAGCTCCGGGACGCCTCCAGCGGCTCCGGCGAGAGCTTGCGCACCGCCGCCGGCAGTCTGGCGGAGGACATCACGCGGGCGGTGACCGAGGCTACGTCGCGGTTCGCGACCACAGCCGAGGAGATGCGCAAGGCGGCGCACGACATGCAGCGGGAGCTCGCCGAGACACGCGAGAACCTGCAGCGCGGCCTCCTGGAGATGCCGGCCGAAGCGCGCGAGGCCACCGCCGCGATGCGCCGGGCCGTCACCGAGCAGATCGAGGCGATCAGCGAATTGTCGAAGATCGT
>JACCSN010000596.1 GCA_013812985.1 Hyphomicrobiales bacterium
GCCCCGTCGCCACGCGCGGCAGGGTTTTTGATTACGGTGTTAGCCTGCCGTTAGCCGACCAGCGGTGCCGGGAAGAGGCCCGGAAGCTAAACCATTGAAAATATTGGTGGGTGTAACAGGGCTCGAACCTGTGACCCGCTGATTAAGAGACACGTGGGTTTCGCACTGGATCAATGACTTACTGTAAACTGCCGGATTTGGTGGGGTTTGAGGGCCAATGGGTTAGGAGTAAAGTGTACACTGTTCTGCCCTCCCGGCCGCAAGCACCGCCGGATGCTTTGGCTCACCTGAACTGACGGTTGGGCCAGGAGGTGAACTAGCGCCATCAGGCGGACCGCTTTTAAGACGACGGTGCCCGTCTGTGTCTGGTCGAGAAACTCCGCCAACGGGGAGCCTGCCGGGCGCTCGGCGAAACGACGATCCTATGCTACCTTGTCCGGCGTCACTGAGGCGAACCGACCGGATAACGCCAAGGTCATGGAACACGATCCGGATCCCTTCTGAACCCGATTTAACCAATCAGGGCAACCCTGCTCCGCCCAGAAAGATCCTTGCGCGTGGCCGACGAGGCCAGCCTTTTGGGTTACAAATGGCGGAGCTACTTCGTGAGCGCGATGACCTTCTGCCATGAGGGATGACTATGCAGTCGAGCAAAGTCGGAGTCGTGCGTCACCCACGCTTTCGTTTCGTGGTTAGCGTGGGGAAGCAGGCGCACCAACAAATCAACAGCGGGATCTAGTTCGCCGAGAAGCGAATAAACACAAGCGACATTATATTGAGTCAGAATGTCATCCGGATCGATAGCTAGCGCGCGGGAGGCCCATTCTCTCGCGCGCGCTAATTCCCCAAGCGAGGCGAGCGCAGCAGCGCCGAGATATGCCGGCCTTGGATTCTCTGGGTTCGCCATGAGTTCGTTTTGCGCCAGCTCGAGTCCTTTGCGTGCAGCAAAGGTTGCGTCCGTGTTTCTGCCCAGAGACCGGTATATCTGAATCAAAAGGATCCAAGCCTGGTAGTCGTCTGGTTTAATCTCGACGCTCCGCTCGAAGAGCTTTGCCGCACGATCAAGCTTTCCTTGAGCAAAGCAGGCGCGGGCATAAAAATAAAGGGATTCGAATAGATTAGGGTTTAAGGTAATTGCCTGTTCGAATGCTGCTTCTGCTTCGGGATAGCGCTCCCCAAGCGACATGGCGAGTGCCCTCGACGCATGCGCTTCGGCAAGACCGCTTTCCAGATGAAGAGCTTTATCGCTGGTCGCCAAGATGCTCTCTACCGAAACGTTCATGTGATAGTGCAGAAAGAGAAATGAATCGCAGTCAGCGATCCCAGCATAGGCGCGGGCAAAAAGCGGATCAAGTTCGACAGCTTTGGCGAACATCCGCTTGGCTAATGTATAATATGACTTCGAGTGTCGATGAAGAAATTGCCGGCCTCTGAGATAGTAAGTGTAGGCCTCTATACTCTCGGTTGGTGCATGATCAATCGCTTTCTTTTCCTCCGGTAGCAGCCTAATCTTCAGCTGATCGACTATGGAGTGGGCAATCTCGTCCTGAATGGCAAAAATATCGGTGAGGTCGCGATCATACCGTTCGGCCCAGACGTGCCCGCCGTTCTTTCCGTCGATGAGCTGCCCAGTGACGCGGACGCGCTGGCTGGCTTTGCGAACACTTCCCTCAAGGACAAATCTGACGCCGAGCTCCTGTGCAGCCTGCTGCACCCGCACGGGTTTGCCCTTGTAAGTGAACACGGTGTTACGAGCAACTACGTGCAGGCCCGAGATCTTCGAGAGATCGGTGATAATGTCCTCAGTGATGCCGTCTGAAAAATACTCCTGCTCAGGGTCGCCGCTCATGTTATTGAAGGGCAGCACCGCAATCGAGGGTTTTTCCATCCCTGTGGGCTCTGCGTTCGCCTTCGTTGCGGGAACCTGCGGTAGACCCGGCAAGCGGGGCACGACATTGTAGACGCGCACTGGCCGGGCAATGTTCTTCAGCAACTGCTCGCCCGTATCCTCGTATTGAAGATCGAGCCGATTGCCAACATTGTCCCGAACCACGCCGGAAACTGCGACGCCGCCGGGCTTGGCAATGCTTTCGATACGCGCAGCGACGTTCACGCCGTCACCGTATATGTCGTTGTCCTCTACGATGATGTCGCCGAGATGAACTCCAATACGGAATTCAATGCGGCGATCTTCGGGCACATCGACATTTCGGTCGCGCATCTTGCGCTGAATCTTGGCGGCACAGGCGACAGCATTCACAACGCTAGGGAACTCAACCAGCATACCGTCGCCGGTGAGCTTCACGATCCGGCCTTGATGCTCCGCAATACTACTGTCAATTAATTCTCGCCGATGCGTTTTCAGAGCGGAAGTAATTGCTCACCCCCTCTTTCAGGCGGCTTTGAGTACGGGGCCTGCGGCGAGGCAGGCGCGGATGGCGGCGAGTGCTGTGAGGCCTTGGAGGACGCCGGTGGCGAGCCGTTCCTACGCTCCGACATGGCCGAGACGCTGGTGGCCCTGGCCGCGGCGCTGCCGACGCTGGTCCTTTCCAACGCCACGCTGTTCGGTCCTGACCGAGCCGAGCGGCTGCGGCCCCTGGC
>JACCSN010000607.1 GCA_013812985.1 Hyphomicrobiales bacterium
GCGTCTGGGCGAGCGCAGGCAGGACCGGGGCGGCCAGCAACGCCGCCGCCAGCGCGGCAAGGGCGCGGCCGGTCGGCGCGGCGCGCGGATGCAGCTCGGCGGTCACCCGCTTCACCCGTCTTCCTGATGCAAGAGGACGGTCGCGCCGAAGGTCAGCGCGACGAGCGGAGGCAGCCATGCCGCCAGTATCGGGTTGATGATCCCATTTGCTCCGAGATCGCTCACGATTTCGGTGAGCACATAGAGCAGAAAGCCGACGACCACGCCAGTGAGGATAAGCCGCCATGCGCCGCCATAACGGGAGAGGCGAAGGCTCACTGTGGCGGCGATCGCCACCATCGCTACGAGGAACAGCGGCCGGTTCAAAAGCGAATGGTAGGCCATGCGGAAGCGGTCGGAGGCGAGGCCGGTCCGCTCCGCCGTCTGGATCAGCCCCGGCAGCGACCAGACGGAGGCTGCCTCCGGCTGGACGACGCTCCGCCTCAGCTCCGCGGCATCGAGCTCGGTGGGGAGCGCATAACGCTCCATGCGCCGCGGCGCGCTCGAGGCGGAGACAATCTCCGCGTCGTCGAGTGCCCAATAGTTGTCGGCGTATTGGGCGCGCCGCGCCGCGACCTTCTCCCGGAATTTCCCCGACGAATCGAACACGAAAGCCGTCACTCCGGACAGCTCGCGGCCGTCGTGGCTGACCGAGCCGCTATGCACGATCGACTGTCCGGCCGCGCTCTCCTGCCGGAACCAGTGCCCCGCGTCACGTCTTGCCGCGGCGCCTGACAGCTCCGCTTCGATCTTGTCCGCTCCATCCTTCAGGCTGATCGCGACCGGGTTAAGGAAAGCCGTCGCAAGGACGCCAAGCAGGATCGCGATGCTGAAGGGCGCCTTGAGAAAACCCCAGACCGAGACCCCGCTGGCGCGGGCCACGACAAGCTCCAGCTGCCGCGACAGGCTGAGCAGGCTGAGGAGCGCCGCGAAAAGGAATGCGAATGGCAGCACGGTGTCGAGCAGGAGCGGCGCCCGCATCGAGACGAGCATCAGCCCGAGCAGGGGGCCGAAACCGGCCTCATCGCCGAAGCGGCGCAGCACCTCCACATAATCGGCGAGGAAGATGATGATCGCCACAGCGACGAGGATGAGCGCCAGGGCGGCGGTGAACCGGCGCGCGATGTAGAGGTGCAGGCGCCCGGCGATCACAGCGGCCTGCTTCCCGCCATCGCCGTTCGCGGCGACCAGCGCCGGGCAAGCCGCGGGATCCGCATCAAGCGATCCCACGCCCGTTCCGCGATATGCGGCGTCTGCAGCCTGACATGCCGCATTGTCGCATAAAGGCCGAAGGCGATGCCGCCGAGCGGGATCAGATAGAGGAGCGGGACGGCGCCGCCGGAGCCCCGCGCCACGGCGACCGCCGCGAAGCCGGCCGCGCGAAGCGCCAGGCAGAAGAGCACAGTGGCGGCGATGGCGAAGCCGCGATCCTGCCGGCTGGTCCGCGGCCGGCCGAGGAAGGCCAGCGCGATGAAGGCGAAGGCCAGCGCATAAAGCGGCGCGCTGGTCCGGTCGTTGAGTTCCGCCGCGACGCGCTCCGGGTATTCCCGGCTGAATGGGTCGCCCGGTTCCGGCGCCATCAGGTAGAAGGTCGAACGCTCCTTGGCCTTGAAGAAGGCCGACGCGTTCGGCGCGCCGATCTGGCTCAGGTCAAGCGCATAGGTCTCGAAGCCGACCACGTTGGTCTCGCCCTTGCGGCGATCGTCGCGGACGAGGTCGCCGTCCTGGAGGACCAGGAACGACCCGCCGTCGCGCTCCAGGAGCATCCCCTGCGCCGCCGAATATTGCAGCGATTCGTCCGGATTGCGCTCGTCGTTGACGAAAATGCCGCGGAAGCTGCCGTCAGGCGCCTTTTGCCGGATATGCATGGTCAGCCCGTCGTCGACGGAGCGGAACCCGCCGTCCTTGACAAGTGTGGCGATCACGTCGGCACGGACCCGCGTGACGATCCCCCGAAGCGCCGCGAGGCTCGCTGGGGCCGCCACATGATGCGAGAATGCCACGCCGATCATGACGACCACGCCGACGATGAGGATCGGCCGGTTCACCGCCTTCGGGCCGGCGCCCGCGCCGGAGATGACCGGCAGCTCGTTGTCGGCGGTCAGGCCGTTCAGCGTCAGGATGATGGCGACCAGGAACGCCACCGGCGCGACAACCTGGATCAGCGCCGGCAGCGCCAGCACCGTCATCAGCAGGAACACCCAGATCGCCTGCCCCTTGGCGGTCACCACGTCCAGCTCGCGCAGGAGCTGGGTCACCCACAGCGTGGCGACCAGGGCCCCCAGCGTCAGGAGGAACGCCCGCAGGGTGCGCCTCAGGATATAGCGCTCGATGAGCGGCATCGTGTCCAATCCAATGAGAGCGCGCCTGGCTTGATCGCGCCAGATTGCGAGCCCTACACACGTTACAGATCGCTAAAGGACGCCAGATGCGCCGCCTCCCTTGACGGCGGCGCGTCCCCACGCCTTATCCCAATCCCACCTGCTGCCAGTTCCCCATCCAAGAGGCAATACGATGGCCGATCGCGCCGAAATCAGGTTTGTTAAGCTCGAAATGCCGAAGGCCGGGTCCGCCGTCGTGTTGACTGATGAGAAGCTCGCGCTCGGCCCGGCGGCCACGGCGCTCGGCGAAGCGGCTGGCGGGCGTTTCGCGCGCGCGGCGATGGCGGCGAAGTTCGAGGGCAAGCCGATGAAATCCATCCAGCTCCTCGCCCCCGCCGGCGTCGAGCTCGACCGCGTCGTTTTCGTCGGGATGGGCGATCTGGAGAAGCTGAAGCCGCAAGACTGGCTGAAGCTCGGCGGGACGATCCCGTCGGCGGCCGCCGGGGAGGCGGAGGTGACGGTCCTTCTGCAGCTTCCGGCCGGCGATATCTCGGCGGAGCAGGCCGCCAATGTAGCGCTGGGGATATCGCTCAGGAGCTACAGCTTTGACAAATACAAGACCAAGAAGAAGAACGATGAAGCCCCCAAACCGCGGATCTTTGCTCTTGCGGTGCAGGACCCGAAGTCCGCTTCGAAGGCCTGGAACGCCGCCCGGGCGGTCGCAGACGGCGTCGCCGTCGCCCGCGACCTCGTCAACGAGCCGGCCAACACGCTCGGCCCGGTGGAGTTCGCCGATCAGCTGGGCGACCTGTCGGCGCTCGGCGTCGAAGTGGAGGTTCTTGGAGAGGATGCCCTGCGCGACCACAAGATGGGCGCGCTGCTCGGCGTCGCACAGGGATCGGAACGGCCGCCCCGCGTGGTCATCCTGCGCTGGAAGGGCGGCCGCGACAAGGACACGCCGGTCGTCTTCGTCGGCAAGGGCGTGGTGTTCGATTCGGGCGGCATCTCCATCAAGCCGGCCGCCGGCATGGAGGACATGAAGGGCGACATGGGCGGCGCGGCGGCGGTGGCCGGGCTTTTTCACGCATTGGCTGCGCGGAAGGCCAAGGTCAACGCCATCGGCATTGTCGGGCTGGTAGAGAACATGGTCGACGGCAAGGCGCAGCGGCCGGGGGACGTCGTCACCTCCATGTCCGGCCAGACGATCTAGGTGATCAACACGGATGCGGTGGGCCGGCTCGTGCTCGCCGACATTCTCACCTACATCCAACGCAACGAGAAGCCCGCCGCCATCATCGACCTGGCTACGCTGACCGGCGCTATCATCGTCGCCCTCGGCAACCACCATGCCGGGCTTTTCTCCAACAACGACGAGCTCGCTGACGACCTTCTCAAGGCGGGGCGGGAGACCGGCGAAAAGGTCTGGCGGATGCCGCTCGGGCCGGAATACGACAAGCTGATCGATTCCAAGATCGCCGACATGAAGAACACCGGCGGCCGCCATGCCGGCTCGGTCACCGCGGCGCAGTTCCTGCAGCGCTTTATCGAAAACGACACGCCATGGGCGCATATCGACG
>JACCSN010000619.1 GCA_013812985.1 Hyphomicrobiales bacterium
GGGCGTTGGATGGCAGGTCGATCTTCGCTCTTTTCGCGACCGCCTCCTCCAGCCATCCGGTTCTGAGTTGCGGCACTGAGCCAATCAGCACCTTCGAATAGGCGTGTCGCGGCCGGTTCAGGATGTCGGAGGTCGGCCCGGCTTCGACGACCGCGCCGCGCAGCATCACCATCGTGTCCTCCGCTAGCGCCGCGATGGTCGAGATGTCGTGGCTGATCAACATGACGGAGAGACCAAGGCGCTCCTTGAGGTCCTGCAGCAATCCGATGATCTGCTCGCGCACCACCGAATCGAGCGCCGACGTGACTTCGTCGCAGATGATCACGTCAGGATCGGCGACCAGCGCGCGCGCCAGGTTGACGCGCTGCTTCTGGCCGCCGGACAGCTGCTGCGGGAAGCGTTCGGCGAATGATGCGGGCAGTTGCACCATGTCGAGAACGCTGGCCACTTTCTCCTTGCGGGCCAGGCCGGAAAGCCCGAGCAGATGCTCGACGGCGCGGCCGAGCACCTTGCCGATGGTATGCTTGGGATTGAGCGCGGTGTCGGCCGCCTGGAAGACGATCTGCAGACGGCGAAGCTGATCCTTGGAGCGCCGCTCGATTCCCGGAGCGAGTTGCTCTGCGCCGAGGAGGACCTCGCCGCCGGTACGCGGCACAAGGCCGGCGATGACGCGGGCCAAAGTGCTCTTGCCTGAACCGGACTCGCCGATGACGCCGAGAAAGCGTCCGCGACGCAGCGTCAGGCTGACATTCGATAGCGCCTTGATCGCCGGAGTGCCGGCCGCGTCGATCGCCCCGTATCCCGCGTTCAGGTCCCGCGCCGTGAGCACCGGTTCGATCGCGCCGTTTCGTGGCGTGTCCCGCGCCGCCGGCTCGACAACGACGGACGCCGGCGTGCGCAGACGAGGATCGCTCGCCAGCATCAGGATGCGTGTGTAGTCGCTCTTTGGGCGGGTGATCAGCTCTTCCGTCGCTCCCGCCTCCTGGATTTCTCCGTTGAGGAGAACGACGATGCGGTCGGCGATCTGCGCCACCACCGCGAGATCATGACTGACATAGAGCGCCGCCGCGCGGCGCTCCCTGATCAGCTTCTTGAACGACATCAGAACCGAAATTTGCGTCGTGACGTCGAGCGCGGTGGTCGGCTCGTCGAACACGAGGAGGTCGGGTCCCGAGCCCATCGCCATGGCGGCCATGAGCCGCTGAAGCTGGCCGCCCGAGACCTCGTGCGGAAAGCGCGTCCCGATTCGCTGGGCGTCCGGCAGGTCAAGCTCGGTGTAGAGCTCGAGCGCGCGCCGCTGTGCTTCGGAGCGCTTGGCGAGATCGTGCTCAAGGACCGGCTCGATCACCTGCTCGCCGATCGTGAGGCCGGGATTGAAGCCCGCCGCGGCGCTCTGCGAGACGTAAGCGACCTTGTTCCCCCGAAGCTCCCGCAATTCTGGCCCGTCAAATTCGAGGACGTCCGCGCCGTTCACAAGCACCTTGCCACGCGTGCGCACAAGACCGGGCCGCAGATAGCCCAGCGCGGCCAACGCGATCGTCGTCTTGCCGGAACCTGATTCGCCGATCAGCGCCACGACCTCGCCTGTGTGAACGCTGACATTGATGCCAGTCACGATCGGCGCGCTGCCGGGGCGAGGACGTTCGGTTTCGATCGCTAGACCTTCGATCTGCAGGACCGGCGCGGTCATGCGATCTTGCCTGAAATGGCTCGCCCGGAGCTGGCGGCGAAATCATCCACGATCAGATTGAGCCCGATGGTGAAGGAGGCAATCGCGAGCGCCGGATAGATCGCCGCCAGCGATCCGGAAATCAGCCCCAACATATTCTCGCGCACCAGACTCCCCCAATCGGCGTAAGGAGGCTGCACACCCAAACCGAGAAAGCTCAGACTGCTCAGGAAGAGGATCGAGAACGACAGTCGTATGCCGAAATCCACGACGAGTGGAGTCGCCGCGTTCGGCAGGATTTCATGGAACAGAATCCAGCTTGTGTGCTCGCCACGCGCGCGCGCGACCTGCACATAATCCATGACGACGATGTCCATCCCCAGCGCGCGGGCGATCCGGTAAACGCTGGTGGCGTAGATCAGGCCGGTCATCAGAATGAGCAGCGCGCTTGAGGGGCCAAGCGCCGCGATGACCACGAGCCCGAGCATCAGCGTCGGGAAGGAATGGAACGTGTCGACGATGCGGCTGATGATCATGTCGGTCCAGCCGCCCTTGATCGCCGCGAAAATGCCGAGCGCCGAACCGACGGACGTGGCGATCAGCGTCGCGGCTCCCGCCATGCCGAGCGTCAGCCAGGCGCTGTGGACGATGCGGGAGAACATGTCGCGCCCCAGATAGTCCGCGCCGAGCAGGCTGGCGCCGCCCGGCGGCGCGAAACCCTCCTCGGATACGAATTCGCCAAGCGTGAACGGCGCCACAAAAGGACCCACGATGGCGACAATCAGCCAAAAAAGAATGATTGCGGCTCCGAACCGGCCTGCCGATGTCAGCGTGAACCGCGCCTTGGACAGCGCGTCGCCGCGAGCGACCTTTGGCGCCTCAGCGTCGATCATCGATCCCTCAGTGCGCTTTCCGCCGTAGACGCGGATTGGACAGGATGGCTGCGACATCGGCGACGAGGATGAACAGAATATATGCCGTGCAGAAAATCATCGCGCAGGCCTGGATGACCGGAAAATCGCGCGACGACACGCCATCGACAATCAGCTTGGCCAGGCCGGGATAGGCGAAGATCGTCTCGACGATGACCACGCCGCTGACCAGATAGGCCAGGTTGAGCGCGATGACGTTGGCGATCGGGCTCATTGCGTTGACCAAGGCATGCCTAAAGACGATGCGATGCCGCCGCACCCCCTTGAGCACCGCCAATTCGATGTAGGACGAGTTCAGGATGTTGAGAATCGTCGACCTTGTCATGCGCGCCATCTGGGCAAGCAGCACCAGCGAGAGGGTCAATACGGGCAGCGCCAGCGTCTCGATCAGATGGCCGAAGGAACGGAATTCGGTGGTATAGGAGATGGCCGGCAGCCATCGAAGCCGGACCGCGAAAACCAGAACCAGCAACGTGCCGAGCAGGAATTCCGGGACGGCGACCAGAAACATCGTCGCCACGGACACGAGGCGGTCGAAGATGCTTTCGGGATACATCGCCGCGACAAGGCCAAGCAGGATCGCCGACGGCACGACGAGAAATGCCGTCAAACCAGCCAGAAGCAGTGTGTTGGAGAAGCGTTCCGCGATCAGGCCCGAAATCTGCGCGCCGCTTGCAAGCGAAGCTCCCAGATCGCCGGTCAGCATGCCGCTGATCCATTCGAAGTACCGAACAATGGCTGGGCGATCGAGGCCCATTTCAGTGCGCAGGGCGGCGACCGCTTCCGGCGTGGCCGATTGCCCAAGCACCGCTTCGGCGACATCGCCCGGCAAGAGTTCCGTCCCGATGAAGACCAGGATCGTCACCAGCCAGAGCGTCAGCAGACCTACTCCCAGGCGCTGCAGTATCAGGGTGAGCATCCTAGGCCCTCGCGGCCGCACTGGCGAGGGGAACGTGGCGAACCACGTCCCCCTCGCCATCATGCGCTCGATGTATTCAGGATTCCAGCCAGGCGGTATCGGGGAACGCAAAGCCTCCGAGATTGCCGATCGGCACCGGAGTGATGCCCTTCACCCTCGCCGAGTGGCCGTCCAGGAAATCCTGGAACCCGAAGACGCCATTGCCGCCCTGGTCGTAGAGTATCTTCTGGATATCGTTGTAGATCTGCTTTCTCTTGGCGGGATCGAGTTCGCTGCGGCCCTGGACGATAAGCTGATCGAGCGTAGCGTCCTTGAATTGGGCGGCGTTCCAGTCGGCCTCCGAGATCCAGCCGAGGGAAAGCTGAATGTCGATCGTCGGACGGGCATTCCACTGTCCGCCATGGAACGGGCGCTTGATCCATATGTTGCTCCAATAGCCGTCCGCCGGTTCGCGCCGCAGTTCAATGTTCAGGCCCGCCTGTGCGGCGGTCTGCTGCAGTATCTGACCCATCGGGACGGTGCCGATTGCCGCCTCCGAAATATGCAGTTCCAGCCTGCCGGCGCCGAAGCCTGATTTCGCCAGATGGAATTTCGCCTTGTCCAGATCGACAGTGCGCTGCGGCAGATCTGCGTTGTAGAGCGGATCGTTCGGCGGCACGACGTGATCGTTCCCGAGTTGCCCGTAACCCTTCAACACGCTCTTTACATAACGTTCCCGGTCAAGCAGGTGCTTGATCGCCAGCCGCAGGTCCGCATTGTCCGTTGGCGCGCGGTCGCACATCATGATCATTTCGGAGAATGTGGCGGACGGCGTCGCCAGAAGCACCAGTTCCGGACGGCTCTTCACCTCTTCGATGGCGCCCGGCGGCAGATTGGTGATGGCCTCGACATCGCCGGAGACGAGCGCATTGACGCGCGCGACCCCGTCCTGGATGCCGAAGAACTCCAGTTCATCGAGATAGGGCCGACCTTCCTTGAAGTAGTTCTCGAAGCGCGTTCCGATCGAGCGCACGCCCGGGCTGAACTCCGTCATCCTGAACGGCCCGGTGCCGATGGCGGTCGAAAAGTCCGTCGTCCCGTCCTGCAGGATCATGAAATGGGATGTTCCGAGCATGATCGGCAGGTCGGCATACGCCTCCCTGAGCTTGACGCGGACCATGCCCGGGCCGTCCGCGCTGACGCTTTCGATCTGATCGGACAGCGCCTTCGCCGCGGAGCCGACCGCGGGATCCTTGTGCCGCATCAGCGAATAGACGACGTCTTGCGCCGTCAGGCTCTTGCCGTCGTGGAATTCGACGCCTGGGCGCAGCCTGAACACCCACTCGGTCGCGTCCGAATTCGGTTCGAAAGACTCCGCCAGTTCCGGCTGCGCGGCGGTGTTTCCGTCCAGACGCGTCAGCCCGTTGAAATAGATATAGCCGCGGATGTAATCCGTGCTGAGCGTCTGCTTGGCCGGATCGAGCGTGTCGGCGGCGCTTGAGGAATGCCCGGCCACGCGCATCTTGCCGCCGCGCTTCGGCGTCTGCGCCAGCGCGATTCCGGCGTCGGCCAGGATGCCGGCCCCCGCGGCGGCAACGATGCCGGCCGCACCGAGCCATTTCAGCAAGTCGCGCCGGCTTGCGCCGTGCTTGAGCCCTTCGATGATAATGTCGCGATCCCTGGCACGGAGGTCCTGGAAGCGCGGCTGATTGTACAGCCCGGTCTTGCGGTGGTCGTTCATGGTAACCTCCCTTGGCGTAAGGCTCTGTTCAAGCAGCGACCGCCGACGCGCCGCGTTCTCCGGCGGCTGTCTCGGCGATGATCGCTGGCTTCGGTCGTTCCAGAACGAGTGACAGCACGCGTTCCAGTTCGCTCGCTGAGAGTCTATCGAGCGCGTTGCTCGCAGCCTCTATCTCCAGCGCGTTTTCGCGACCCAGAATTGGATCAGCGAAGGCGTGAAATTTTTCGGAAACTTCGGCGTCCGAGAGCGGATCGTCGGGATCGCCTTTGGGTGTTCTTGGGCGCGATTGCAGAACCCTTCCGTCGGTCGTGGTCAGCACCACATCGGCCCAGCGCTTATCGATGCTGATCTTCGTGTAGTGGTCTGTCTCGACGAGATCGGTCAGCGCGGCGACGCGCCGGATCTCCGGATCCTCGAGCACGTCCGGCCGTAGCTCATCGACGCCGATCCGGCCGCGAGCCGCCATCGTCGCAACCGGATAGATGATCGCGTAAGTCATCTCGTCCAGCGTCCGCGGATCGCGGCCGGCCAGCCGAGTGGCGTAGTGGAACGTCCGGATGAGGACCTTCGCCAGATCCCTCGATGTGAGGCCGTTTTCGGCCATCAGCTCGCGAACGGCGTCGATGGCCGGATGGGCCCAGCGGCAGACCGGATAGCGCTTGTAGTGCGTGTGCTCGACGATGCGCCACGCCGCGCCGAGATCGAACCAGAAGGGCGCCGCCGCCTCGCCCTCGATCGTGATCGCCGGCGCGCCGGTGAAACCCATGCTCGCCAGATATGCGGCGGTGACGCCGGAGGGAGCGCCCCATGCGACGCCGTCGCGAAGCATGGTCGGATGATCGATGCAGCGCATCATCTGACTGCGCGGGCCATGATATTCCGCGATTCCGACCGCGTGCCGCAGGATGTCCGCGTCGGCGTCGAGCATCCGGGCCGCCATCGCGGCGACGCCGACCGCGGTCCACGCGCCGGAGGTGTGATAGTCGGCGCAGGTCGCGTGCTGTGCCAGCCCGGCGCGGTAGGATGTCTCGTAGCCGAT
>JACCSN010000646.1 GCA_013812985.1 Hyphomicrobiales bacterium
AGGTTGCTTTCGCCTCGGGTTCGAGCAAATTGCGTTTGCGCTCTATACCCCAGCGGTATCCTGAAAGTGTGCCGTCGTTCTTAATCACACGGTGGCAGGGAATGGCGACTGCCAGGGCATTGGCCGCGCAGGCTTGCGTCACCGCGCGGACGGCTTTGGGCTTGCCGATTGCCTTTGCGATGTCGGCATAGCTGGCCGTTGTACCGGCTGGAAGGTGGCGCAGCGCCTGCCAAACCCGTTGCTGGAAGGCAGTCCCGCGCACGTACAGCGGCAAATCCAGGCCGAGGCCCGGAGCCTCGACGAAACCGACGACCTTCGCGACTAGGTCTTCGAACCCGGAATCGCCGCCGATCAATCCGGCGTTCGGGAAGCGGTCCTGCAGATCGCGCACGAGGGAGCCCGGATCATCCCCGATTAGGATCGCGCATACACCCTTCCCGCTGCTCGCCACGAGGATCGAGCCAAGCGAGCACTCGCCGATGGCGAAGCGGATTGCGGCATTGGCGCCGCCAGCGCGATATTCGGTGGGAGTCATGCCGAGCAATTCGTCCGACTTCTCATAGAAGCGGCCATTCGAGTTGAACCCAGCGTCGTAGATGGCTTCGGTCACGGTATTGCTTCGGCCGAGTTCATCGCGAACCTTGGCCGCCCGATGGGCGACGGCATAGCCCTTGGGCGTAACGCCCGTGACGGCCTTGAACATGCGGTGGAAATGGGAGGTGCTGAGGCCGGCCGACTCTGCCAGTTCGGCGAGAGAAGGCGTTTCTTCAGCCCGCTCGATCAACCGGCAGATGCGCGCGACCGTCTCGGCATTCTGAACATCGGATGAAGGCTGGTCTGGTTTGCACCGCTTGCAAGCCCAGAACCCGGCCATCTCAGCGTCCGGGATGCTGTCGTGGAGGCGCACATTGCTGGGGTTGGCCGTGCGCGACAGACAACAGCTCGAGCAGAACGCGGTCGCCATATTGAGTGCCGATCACGTCATTGAGGCTTTTCAGGCTTTGATAGACCTTGAGCCCTCGCCGGTGCGCGTCGAGCGCGTGCTCCAAACGCGGACAATGATAGCGCTGAGCTCTGTTCCTCTCGCTGGGTTGGCGCCGAAACTTGTTGACATCTGCTTTCGGGACGCATCAGATACCGTCGATTTTCTCGCCTGATTCGAGGATGGTCGGCGGTGCCGTCGTCTCTACCTTCAGGCGGAAGGTTGACGGGCTCAGCGGGCGATGCTCGCGGGACGAGTGCGGGAGAGCGTCTCGCACCTTCTTTCTGCTCCTGGCGGCCGATGGACCGTGGAGCACGAGAGGGCGTCTGCGGACCATGGGGTGGTCTGGTGTGACGTGATCCGAGCCTGATGTTCAGGCCTGCGGGCAGTGCCCGTCGGAACCGGTGCTGGCGAGGCCGGCGCTATCATAGCTGTCTCGTCCGGCAGTGCCGCGAGGCAGTGTGCGTCCCCGAACCGCAGGGCGGTCCGGCGGGCGTGGTCCGAGCCTGAATTCCCCATCCATTGTTGCAACGACGCAGGTCCTGCGCTTGGCGGCGCGTGCCTGGACCTCAGCGTCAGCGGAGGTGCTTATGCATCGTGTTCCACGCATGGTCGCTGTCGACCAGCTCACGCCCAATCCGCGCAACGCGCGGACCCATTCCAGAAAGCAGGTCCGCATGATTGCGGACAGCATCCAGGCCTTCGGCTTCACGGCACCCATCCTGATGGATGAGAAGGGAGTGCTGCTGGCTGGCCACGGCCGGCTCGAGGCCGCAAGGCTGCTCGGCCTCTCCGAGGTGCCTGCAGTCGAGCTGTCCGGCCTCTCCGAGGCAAAGAAGCGGGCACTGCTCCTGGCCGACAACAAGCTTGCCGAAAAGGCGGGCTGGGATCGTGAGCGGCTCGCCCTCGAACTGCCCGAGCTCCGGGAACTCCTTGTGGAGGAGGGGCTGGAGATCCTGGTCACCGGCTTCGAGCCGGTCGAGATTGATCAGATCGAAACCGACTTCGAGCAGGACGCATCGGATCCGGCCGACGAGATCGTGCCCGCCTGGGGAAATGGTCCGGCCGTGACCGCGGCCGGCGACCTCTGGGTTCTGGGCAATCACCGGCTTCTCTGCGGTGATGCGCGCAGCTCCTCCGACATGGCCCGCCTCATGGGCGAAGAGAGGGCGGCCATGGCCTTTCTGGACCCGCCCTACAATGTTCAGATCAAGAGCATCGTCGGGCGCGGGCGGACCAAGCACAAGGAGTTCGCCATGGCCGCTGGCGAGATGACGCCCGCCGCCTTCACGGCGTTTCTGGTGGCCGTGCTGCGGGAGGCCGCGGCGATATCCTGCAGCGGCGCGGTGCATTTCGTGTGCATGGACTGGCGGCACATCACGGAGCTGATCGAGGCTGGCCGGCAGGCCTATGCGGAGATGCTGAACCTGGTTGTCTGGGCGAAGTCCAATGCCGGGCAGGGGAGCTTCTACCGCAGCCAGCACGAGCTCGTGGGCGTGTTCCGCGTCGGCAATGACGCGCATCTCAACAACATCGAGCTGGGCCGGCACGGGCGCAGGCGATCCAATATCTGGCACTATGCCGGGGTGAACAGCTTCCGGCCCGGGCGGATGGAGGAGCTTGGGGCCCATCCGACCGTCAAGCCGGCGGCTCTCGTGGCGGATGCCATGAAGGACTGCACGCGGCGGGGTGATGCGGTGCTCGACAGCTTCTCGGGCTCGGGCACGACAATGATGGCGGCCGAGCGGGTCGGCAGGCGTGCTTTCGCACTGGAGCTGGAGCCCGGCTATGTGGATGTCGCGGTGCGGCGCTGGCAGGCCTTCACGGGCAGGGACGCGGTCCACGCGGAGAGCGGGGAAAACTTCGACGACATAGCGGCTGAACGGGCAGGCACGGCCGATCCTCGCACGAGATCGGCGCGGCCGCGTCGTGCAGCACGGTGACGGGGAGGGCGCGATGGCCAGGAAGCCCCTCACCGAAGATGACGACGAGGATCAGCGCACGCCTGAAGGCAGGCGCCGGTCGCAACCCGCCGGTTCCACTTACGAAGTCGGGTACGGCAAGCCGCCTCCGCACACGCGGTTCAAGCCCGGCCAGTCGGGCAATCCGAAGGGTCGCCCGAAGCGGCACCGCAATCTGCGGACCGTGGTCGAGGAGGCCCTGGCGGAGACGATCACCATCCGGGAGGGCGATCGTACGCGCACGGTCCCCAGGCTTGAGGCTCTCGTTCGCACGATCATGAACCGGGCCCTCAAGGGTGATCCGAAGTTCGTCGCCTCGCTCATCGCTTTGATCCGGACCGTGGATCTGGTCGGCGATGAGCCCGAGCCGGATACGGACGCTCCGGCCACCAGGGAAGAGGAGAAACTCGTCGCTGACTTCGTGCGGCGACATGGGGGATCGCTGCCCGAGCTGATGAGGCTCGACGGCCTGCTTCCCCTTGGCTCAGCACCGACAGCCGGTCCGGGTTTAAGGAACAACGACGGGGAGGAGGGAGCGTGACCTCCCTTGTTAATACCCCTCCCGGGCTGCGGCGGAGCCTTGTCGACGCAATCCTCAGGATGGACCTCTACGCCTTCGTAGAAGCCGCATTCCCGTTCGTATCGCCCGGCGCAGGCTTTGCGGCCAACTGGCACATCGAGGCGATCACATTCGCGCTCATGCGCGTGCTGCGGAGCGAGACAAAGCGTCTCATCATCACCGTGCCGCCGCGCAGCCTGAAGTCGATCTGCGCCTCGGTGGCCTTCCCGGCCTATGTGCTCGGGCATGATCCGGGCCGGCGCATCATCTGCGTCAGCTATTCGGAGGCGCTGGCGCGCAAGCACGCCAATGACTGCCGCGCGCTGATGCGCTCTGAGCTTTACCGGCGCGTCTTTCCGCGCACCCGGATCAGTGCCGCCAAAGACACGGAGCTGGAGATCATGACGACGGCGCGTGGAGGCAGGCTGTCGACCTCGGTGGGCGGCACGCTGACCGGGCGCGGCGGCAATCTCCTGATCATCGATGATCCCTTGAAGCCGCAGGACGCGCACTCCCAGTCTGCCCGCGAGAGTCAGCAGCAGTGGTATTCGAACTCGCTCCTGCCGAGGCTCGACAGCAAGGCCGAGGATGCGATCATCGTGGTTATGCAGCGCCTCCATGTAGACGACCTGGTCGGCCATCTTCTCGAACAGGGCGGCTGGGAACACCTCAACCTGCCTGCCATCGCCGAAACCGAGCAGCGCGTCCCACTCGGGCGCGACCGCCATCACCTGCGCAGGACCGGTGACGTGCTCCATCCCGAGCGGGAGCCGCGCCCGGTGCTGGATGAGCTGAAGCGTTCGATGGGTTCGCTCGACTTTGCGGCCCAGTACCAGCAGGCGCCAGTGCCGGCGGGCGGTAACCTCATCCAGTGGTCGTGGTTCGAAGTTTATGCCGAGCCGCCTGGACGCATGCGGGGCGACAAGATCATCGTGAGCTGGGACACGGCCATGAGCGCGAGCGAGCTGGCCGACTACTCGGCTTGCGTGGTCCTGCAGGTTCGGGGTGAGAGCGTCTACCTGCTCGATGTTTTTCGCGAGCGACTCGATTACCCCGCGCTTAGGCGCCGGGTGGTGGAGGTGCACCGCCGCTGGCGCAATGCCGCCAACGACTATGCCCTTCTGATCGAGAACAAGGGCTCGGGCATGAGCCTGGTTCAGGATCTCAAGCGGGACGCCATCCACGCCATTGCGGTCGACCCTGTGGGCGACAAGGTGATGAGAATGAACGCGCAGACGGCGCGGATCGAGGCGGGTTCGGTGTTCCTGCCGCGGCGGGCGGGATGGCTTGAGGAGTTCCGGAGCGAGATCCTGGCCTTTCCGGCCGGCCGGCACGACGATCAGGTGGACGCATTCTCCCAGGCGTTGAACCGTGCTTTCAACTACAGGCGGAGCCTGACGTTCACGGGTGCGCTCATTGGTCTGTACTGACCTGACATGGCCAAGACTCAAAGCCTGGGATCAAACAGATAGCCTCGGCGCTTGGTGCGCTATGAACGGGAGGTAGTGCTTGACCCGGTGATGGTCACGACCTCCGGCGACCGCCTTCTGGAAGAGGATGCGGTCGCGGCGCTCAGGCAGAAACTGGTACCGCTCGCCTTGATCGTGACGCCGAACCTGCCGGAGGCGGCCCTCCTGTCGGGTTGCCCATCGCCGAGGACGAAGCGGCGATGACGCGCCAGGCCGAGCGGATCATGGAGGCCGGCGCGCTGGCGGTCCTCATCAAGGGCGGACATCTAAAGGCGGAGGCAAGCGTCGATCTCCTCTTCGACGGCGCGGCGGTCCATCGCTTTGCCATGCGGCGCGTGACCACTACGCATGATCATGGCACCGGTTGCACGCTCGCGGCCGCCATCACCGCGCGCCTCGCCAGGGGCGACGGCCTTTGCGACGCAATCGCCTTTGCCAAGGACTATCTGACGCAAGCGCTGGCGCGGGCCGACGAGCTTGATGTCGGGCAGGGGCGGGGACCCGTCCACCATTTCCATCACTGGTGGCCACAGGCTGGGCCGTGACCCGCACCCCGCTCACTTTCGTGGCCAGAGCTTCGCTGGCACAGCGACCGGCGACCCTATTCGCCACGTGGATCGAGCGGCTCTGCGGCTTCCTGGCAGGGCTGACGCTTGCCGCGCTCCTTAGCGTTGTCCTTGCTGCCGCCGCGACGCGCTATCTGGCGGGCTCGTCCATCACCGGGGC